>QHOQ01000201.1 GCA_003219355.1 Verrucomicrobiota bacterium | reverse complement strand
AATCCCGGCAAAAAAAGCAAATGCGATCTTCGATTTACTCGAAAAATTCGCCGGCTACGGATTTAACAAGAGCCACAGCGCCGCCTACGGCTTGATCAGTTATCACACCGCTTATTTGAAAGCGCATTACCCGGTGGAGTTCATGGCCGGGCTGCTCAGCAATGAGATCAGTAATACCGAGAAAATCTCGGTCTTCGTAGGCGAATGCAAACGCATGGGCATCTCAATCCTGCCGCCGGACGTCAATCGCAGCGGTTTGAAATTTGTTCCTGAAATGCGGGAGGGGCCTCAGCGCCCCGGTAATCGCGACCCAGAGATTTCTCCCAGATTCAATGCCATTCGTTACGGTCTTGCCGCGATCAAACACGTCGGCGAAAGCGCGATGGAAGCCGCCATTCGCGAGCGCGAACGGGGAGGGGACTTCATTTCGCTGCAGGATTTTTGCAGCCGTCTGGATTCTCGCATCGCCAATCGCAAAATGTTGGAGAGCCTGATCAAAGCCGGCGCTTTTGATTTTCTTGGCCGCGATCGCGCCGAACTTTTTGCTCGCATAGATGAGGCGCTGACTGCATCCGCCGCCGCCCAACGGGACCGCGTTGCTGGTCAAGTTTCGCTATTCGATGAGACAACCGCGCCCACAACCTCGAGAACAAGATCGATCACTCCATGGAGCGAGCATGAAAAGCTTTCCTACGAAAAGGAACTGCTCGGTTTTTACGTTAGCGGACATCCCCTCGACGCATATGTCGATGCGTTCGCAACGAAAAATTATCGCCCGATTGCCTCGTTAGGCGATCTCGACGACCGCGCTTCATTCAAGATAGCCGGGGCGCTTGTGCAGATCGACAAAAAGTTTACAAGAAGAGAGGGTAAGCCGTTCGCCGTCGTATGGGTGGAAGATTTGAGCGGTACACTGGAGGTCGTTCTCTGGAATGAGGTTTATATAAAGGTCGCAGACGCGCTCGCGCCAGGACGCGTTGTAGAAATCCGAGGTACGCTTGATAAACGCGACGATACTGTTCGGGCCACGGCCGAGAACGTGACGATGCCGACGCGGGGGAAAACGAATGGAGCGGCTGTGGGTGGAGGATCGACGACTGCACTCCAAGAACCGGCCGTTTGTTTGCAATTTTCTTCCGCTGCCACGAGCAACGAATTGCGTGAGGTCCGCGAGATTCTGGCCAGCTCACCGGGCCATCGCCCAGTCCAGTTGCTGTTTGATCGCGCAACCGGCAATTCCTTACGCGTGAATGCCGGCGCGGATTTCTGCGTCCATCTTACACGCGATCTCGAGGAAAGACTTTCGCGCTGGCTTGTAGGACCAAAGCCGGCACGGCGAAATGCCTAACGCCGTTGCGCGCGTTTTCGCGGTTTAACCGGCTCAGGACGGGGGTGCGCGCCAAGCAATAAAGTTCCCTCATCCGGGCCGGTTCCCAAACAAAGCGGCAGTTTCCGCGCTGTTTTGTTCAAGATCAAAGCGCCGTTTGACTCAATGCCCATCGGCTCCTTCAAATTCATCGTCCAATCGGATTGGAAGAGTCCTCCGCGAAACTCAAGTTCTGCGATTGCGGGCGCGAGGGTCACGGGAACGGATTCGATTTGAATTTTGTCGACACAATCGATTGCGCGCGTCCTCAAATCAAAGATCGGCGTCGACGCAGCAATCTTGATCGCAAGTGCGTTTGTATCCTGATAATCGATTTCTCCGCGAAATGAAAGATCGACATCTTTCGTTGCGGCAGTGAAAAAATCCAGCGACGCACGAGTTCCATTTAAAGTGATCAAACCACTCGCTTCCGTCAGATTTAGGAAAGTATTCTGTAATTTTCCGTTCAGTAGCTGCGCGTCGCCAATGAGGCGGGGATGTTGCAACGTATCGGAAAGAGAAAGTTTTCCACTCAGAATGCCGTCACGGAAAATCTCCGGATGAAACAACTGAGGCGCGTTCGCGAGAAAGATTGCCGGAAAATCGAGGGTAAGATCGACCGGAGAGATCAGAAATGCGTTCCAGCTCGTTCCGACTGGCAACGGGAATTTGGCGGTGAAATTAATCGAACTCGAACCGTATAAACCGATCGTGCCGTGAGCGTCCCAGCTGTTGGAATCAATCCTTGCCTCAATATTGGCCGGCGTTGGTTTGATATTGCTTTCGCCGGGACCGCGGAAGATCGACAAATATTCCGCCAAATTACCGATTGCGGCGTTGAGCGTGCCGGAATAGCTGTGCTCGTGGGACAGGTCAATTTTTCCCTGCACCTGCAAGATATCGCTCTTTCGCTTTAGCTCCAGCTGTTCAAGTCCCAACTCCGTTGCTTCTAAATTTAGCTTCGCGTCTAACGTATCGACCGAGGTTTTGAAAACTCTCAGTGATGCACCGTTCGCCGTCAGTTGGCCGCCGATTTTGCGATCGCGCGCATTCATCGCTCCGTCAATGGCGATTTTTCCGCCAAAATCACCCGGATCGGCACCAAAAAGACTGGCGAAATCGCCGAGATTATTGATCGAAGCAGCGATGTCTCCGCGAAAATCCGGACTCAACCACTCCGATGAATTGGATGGGAAAGAGGCTTCGCCGCTCAAAGTGAGCTGGTTTGCTTTTTGCTTTATATAAAGCTGCTGGAGTTGGATCTGCCGATTGTAGAGCGCGGCGCCGACCATGATCGCTTCAGCCGTGCGGTTCCGCCAGGTAAGCCTGGTCAGTTCCGTCCAGAGCGATGCAGTTGCACGAGCCGACTCGCGCGAGTTTCCACGAAAAGTAAAATTGCAGGCGTGAAGCAAACCGTCGACTCGATCGGTGAATCCGATCGCCTCCGACGTTTGTGCGAGCGAAATGTCACTAGCTGATCCCGCAATCTTCCAATTGGAATGTGGTGAGCGCCACTCATGCGAGATGCTTCCTCGGAGTTTTCCGCCGAACGCATCGACATCAAATTCCAGGCCAATGCGTTGTTTTCCAATGCGGGACAAATCAGCGGTGATGGATTGGAGGTCGAAGCCTCGCGTTAAAGTGAGCCCGGCGAGCGTCAGCCGATTGGCCTGCCAGCTAGTGGCACCGCGCAGCTGCGAAAAAGTTTGGCGAAACCAAGGCGATGCGACCATGATCTCGGCAGTATTAAAGCGACCGGCCTCGGTTTCGCTCGCGGACAGGAAACAATTTCGCAGCAAAATCACTGTCGGCCCGTCTTGAACACGTAGGTCCGAGCTGGTGACGTTAAGACTCTGGGGAAACAATCTGTGTAGCGTCGCCCAGCCACGCTGAGTGATGGCTCGTCCGGTTGGGTGGCTACGGCGGAGATCCCCATGCAATTGTTGAATCGAGAGATTGCGAAGGGCATGGCCGCGCTCGCGCAGCAAGATCCTCGTGAGATTTAAATCGAGACTCACTTGTGTCGCAGTGAGATTGATCCGGAATGCGTTGTCGGAGGCGCTCGTAATATGGAGACCACGGAGCACCACCGGACGCAAGAACGGCGCGTCTATCCTGTCGATCGTGACAATGAGCCCTTCCTGCCGCGCCTTCCACCAAACCGACAAACGAAGACCATTGGAAACGGCGAACGGAGTAAACCAAGTTGCGAGCAGCGCCGCCAGCATGATGAACAGGACGCCGACCAAAAATTTTGTTCTCCACGACACGACATTGCTTTAGCCGTAAATTGATGGTCTGACGAGTGAATGGTGACTGATAAACGGCAATTGCTCACTGGTTTACTGATCGCGCTTACCAACTGGTTAATCTTTCCTTACTGTGCTCGTGAAAATCAATCGCAGCGGCTGTGGCGCGTGAATGCGCTCGTCGAGTTGTTGCTGTAACGCGCGTTCCGCTTCGGCCGGCAAGCCAGTCTCTGCCGCTTTTTGCCGGGCCAGTTGAGGCAAGGTCGACAATTCGTTTTGGACATCGCTTCCCGAAATTCGATTCCAAAACCCGTTTTCAAACGCGAGGACGTCCACCTGGTCCTGTGCGACGTCAAGAATCTGAGCATGTGGGAGCTGGATGACGATTTGGTCCGGTTGAACATCGACTGCCAGTTTCTGCTGCAAATCGAAGCCGGCTTTAACCGTAAATGTGCCGTGCAGCTTTACGCGCTTCGAGCTGCCCATCCAAGTGTGTAAGAATTCATGTTCCACTTCGATCCGCCGTGAAAGAACCACCAGTTCGCTCACTGGCGTTGTTTGTTCCATGTAGACGCGGTTGTTGATCGTGATGCGTGGCTGCAGGTGCGCGATGTCGATGAAAGCCGAACGCACATCTTTGCCAAGACGTTCCAGCTCGGCGGTTCCCTGTGTCGCCGTGCGTGCTGGCCAAGTTTCTAGACGGAGAAAAACGACCACCACGACCGACGCGATCATGAATGCGATCAACGCGAAAGCAATCGGCCAGGAAAATCGTGGCCCCCGCGCAGAAAATTTTTTCATACGGCTCAGAGTTACCGCAAAAAAGTACCGCCCCCCACGCCCGATGGGCGTGAAGGGCGGCTGTTCCCCCCAGAACAATCGTGGAAAACTTTGACGCTAGTAAACGAGCTTACGGCTAGTGGCAACAAGTTTTTGCTTGAACTTATCCGAGGCGCTGTCGGGATTGCAAAGAAGATATCGATCTTTCGCGCCCATCCGTTAAATCTCGGCTTATTGTGTGTTCGAACGCAATGTGACGCTTGCGCGTTCTCGCTTGGAGGGTTCTAGTTTTGTATGCGTAATTTGGGTGGCGAAACACCGCGGAGTCTCGCCGGTTCATTGCTCGTCGCTCATCCGAATATGCTCGATCCGAATTTTCGCCGCGCGGTCCTGTTGATCTCTGCGCATGATCCAAATGACGGCGCCCTCGGTGTCATCATTAATCGCCCGCTGGATAAACAAGTGGCGGATCTCGTAAATGAAACACCACCCGAAGGACTGGCGGATGTTCCTGTTTTTCTGGGCGGACCGGTCGGGAAAAACCAACTCATGTTCGCGGCGTTGGAATGGGAAAAAGGCGAGGGGCTTACGCTAAATCACAACGTCGACTTTGAGCAATCGAGCGGGGCGGCCGGTCAGAAAGGAAGCTCGATCTGTGCATTTGTAGGCTATGCTGGTTGGGAAGCGGGTCAGCTTGAGGCTGAGATGAAGCAGAAAGCCTGGCTCCTGCAAAAACCCAATCGTTCTGTCCTCAAGCTTGATCGCCTGCCGAAACTTTGGTTCGACATCATGCGCCGTCTTGGGCCGTGGTATAAGATGCTTGCGGCGGCGCCGGACGATCCGTCATTGAACTAGTGAGTAGTGATTGGTGATTGGTAGATTCTGCTGGTCGCGCATTTCGCCTCGTTTTATCACTATTCACTCATTTCACTAATCAGTTATCGCCATTCACTTTGTCCCATGGTTATCGGCATTCCGAAAGAAATTAAAGAGCAGGAGCAGCGGGTCGCGTTGCTGCCTTCGGCGGCGAATCAACTCACCCGACGTGGGCATTCGGTACTGGTGCAAAGACATGCCGGCGTCGGCTCTGGATATCGAGATGAAGAATACGCCAAAGCCGGCGCGGAGATTGTCGATCAAGCGAACGAGGTTTTTTCGCGCGCGGACTTGATTGTGAAGGTGAAGGAACCGCTGGAGGCGGAGTTTCCACTGTTGCGCAAAGGGCAGATCCTCTTCACGTATTTACATCTCGCTGCCAGCAAACCGCTCACGGAGGCATTGCTAACATCCGGAGTGACTGGTGTCGCCTACGAGACGATTCAAGTTGGCAACAAGTTACCCCTGCTCGAGCCAATGAGTGAAATCGCTGGCCGAATGTCGGCCGTGATGGGCGCGTATTTTTTGGCGAAGCACAACGGTGGCAGTGGCGTACTCTTGGGCGGTGTGCCCGGGGTTTTGCCCGGACGCGTTGTCGTACTCGGCGGAGGAACTTCAGGCATTAACGCCGCGCGGATGGCGATCGGTCTCGGAGCGGACGTTACGATCCTTGAGGTAGATCTCGAACGCATGCGCTTTCTCGACATCACAATGAATAATGCGGACACTCTTTATTCCAACGAAGCGAACCTGCACGATTTGATGCCGGGATGTGATTTGTTAATCGGCGCTGTGCTTGTTCCAGGGGCAAAGGCTCCAAAATTAGTCACGCGTGCAATGTTGAAAAAAATGAAGCCGGGCAGCGTGCTGGTGGATATCTCGATTGACCAAGGTGGATGTGCCGAGACGTCGCGACCAACGACACATCTCGATCCGGTTTATATTGAAGAAAACGTGACCCATTATTCTGTCGCGAACATGCCCGCGGCCTATGCGCGCACCGCCACACAAGCGCTGACGAATGTGACCTATCGTTATGTTGAGTTGCTAGCTGATCTGGGTTTGGAGGGGGCGTGCAAAAAACAACCGGCCCTTATTGGGGGAATCAACACCCGCGATGGGCGGCTTACCTGCGAGGCCGTGGCCGAGGCGCACGGCCTCAAGTATGAATCGCCGCTTTAATCCCCAAACATCAACAATTTGCTACCGAAAAAGAAACTCCGACAGGGCCAAAAAGTGCCTTGCCCCGATTAATCAATTAAAGCAATATCCCGTTTCCAACTACACTATGAAAAAATACATCTGCATCCTGGCCAGTGCCGCGCTCCTCGCGGCGTGCGAGCAAAAGACTGAAACTACCGAGCCGGCAGCGGCGAGTCCAACTGCCACCGCTTCGGCGGAAACAACGACAACTACGAGTCCCGCGGAAACGACTTCGCCGTCGCCAACTCCTTAACCGCGGCGAAGCCCGTTCAGAAATTCGCTTTGTCCGTGTGAAGAATTACATTTCTCTTCTCGTTGGCCTAGCACGTCGCTAAGTTTCGAGCGGAATTATTTGCAGAGTCTTCTCCCGAATCTCTTCGGGGGAAGACTTTTGCTGTACCGGCAAAGACGCCACCGGGTGTCGTAAACCATTAGATCAACCATCGATAATGTCAGAAGCACGAATGCTTCCGTTCCCGAAAAGCCGACGGTTAACGCCCACTTCGGAATTCGAGCGTGTGAAACGGGAGGGGTGCGCGCAGCGCGGGAAGTTAATGCTGCTCGCCGTGCTCGCGGTGCAAAATTCCAGGGCGTCGCGGGCCGGATTTGTTACGACGCGACGCCTCGGCAGCGCAACCGCACGCAATCGTGTTCGACGCCGCCTGCGGGAGATCGTCCGCAAGCACCAGCATGATCTG
>QHOQ01000200.1 GCA_003219355.1 Verrucomicrobiota bacterium | reverse complement strand
CAGCCCATGAATGCCGCAGAAATGGAGAAAACCACTCCGTTCTGTTTTTGCCGCGTGCGACACAGCAAACAATCTCTTGTAGCGTTTCTTGTATTCTTTGAATGCCCTGCGAAAAGCAGAGACGTTTTCTGGGCTGAAGTCGAATTCCCACGAAGCACAGGTCCAGCCAACCTGCTTTTCCATCAGTTCCAGCAGGAGCTGGCCGTGGGCTTTAGCCAACAACTCGGCCGGAGCGAGGTTAGGCATGGCTTTTTCCAGCGTCTCCATATAAGTCCCAAATGGTATGCGAAAAAGAAATGGGTAATGAGGAGAACGTGCCGCGCGATTTCCGTCACAGCCGCTATACGTCAGTGCCCGCATCATCGCACCGAAATCGAAGCAGCAGATGCCCAGTTCCCGGGACAATTCAAAGCCGATGATTTTCGCGCCACTGCCCAACGAGATGAACAAGGTGTCCAACTCGTTGGCGGTGACAAATTTTCGCAAGTCCTCCTTCACGAGGTCGAGGTTGGCGTCCAGATTGCGCCCATCGTCCCGGGCTTGATGAAAAAATATCCCGGCATCCGCCGGCCAGTAATCGACCGCAAGCTGCTTGAATTCCGGAGTCTGTGAGAAAAGCTGGAGCAGACGAGCCTCGGCACCGGCAAAGCCGATCCGTCGTCCCCGACAATATTCCTTGAGTTCCCGCTCGACCCAGGTGAGGAAAATCATCGAGGTTTGCTTGTTCGGGTTGCGGTAGGTTCCCGGCTTCCTGACCAGCTTTAGTTTTTTGACCAAATGTTCAATCGGCCAGTTTCTTTCATGGAAATCCACATAGTCGGCCTGCTCATAAACTTTCCACAGGCGTTCGGCATGTTTTGGTCCCAATCCCGAATTTCCGGAATGTTGGGTGCCTGCCACGGGGCCATCGTCCCATTGCGAACGATCAAATTGATCCAATAGATTATTCTGAGAGATCAAAAGATAGTGGAGCTCGCCGTCGCCCAGTCGCAGGAAACAAAACGGTCGTTGCACCCGCATCAGTTCGGAAAGACGCCTGGCTTCCACCAGCCGTTCGGCATAGCCATCATCTTTGTTGCCGGCCATGGTCCCGGTTCGTGGGGGACAACTCTTGCTTAGTTCTTCGTAATAGTTCATTAAAAAGGGATGATACGGTGCCGTTAAGTTAATTTAGACGTGGCCAAACAGTTGCCGCAATGGTTTGATCTTCACGCGCAGCCGGAGCCAGAGCCAATCCCAGCGCCGATTTGATTTCATGGCTTCACTATGAAAGGAATCCAGTAATCGTCCGGCATCTTTAAGGTTGCCCTCCACATACAACGCAATGGCGTCGCCCAAAACATTATTAACAAATGCATTTCTGAATCCAACCTTCGTCTGGGTTTGAAGTTCGCGTGAAAAGTGCGACCGGGCTATCTGCCCGCCTTCGAAAAGGGCCTGATGGGCTTCGCCGGACTTACGAAGACGCATTGTTTCAGACTGATCATGTTCCCGATAAACAGCCCCCGGTTGTGCCACATAACCCCAGCGCCCTGAAGCGGCAATCCGACACCACATCTCCCAATCCAATACATATGGAATGTCGTTGCGATAGCCGCCAAGTTTCTCATAGGTTGAGCGCTTCATCACTACCGCCGCGCATTGCATGGGCACCCACGTTGCAGTCCAAATATCGAAATCTCTAAATTCGCCAGTATTCCTCATTACTAGCGGACCAATTGAAGTCCAGTGTCCGTCGGCATCCGCATGTAGATAGCGGGCAAAAGCGGCATCGATTCCTTGAACCGTTTTGATTAGCGCTTCAAACCGGGCGTAAAAGCCCGGCAGCACCCAGTCATCCTGATGCAAAATATGCACCCATTGGCCTCGCGAACGTTCGATGCAGCTGTTCCAGCAGCCAGCCAAACCCAGGTTCTTTGCGGTTCGGGAGAATTGGACCCGCTCGCCGCCGATGGCCTTGACCAAGGCGGCCACATCCATTCCGGGGGAACAATCATCCACTACCTCGATCTGCATCTGCTCCGGACCGGGGTCCTGCTGGAGAACGCTATGCAAAGTTTCCTCTAAATAATCTGCACGCGGACCGTACGTCGGAATCATTATGGACCAAAACGGTCGCGCCCCCGCGTCGGCCGCGACTCGGTTGATCGCTGGCGGTTCGGAGATCGATGTCATCTTAAACGTTCAGCGGTCGGCAATCAAAGCACGCGGCGAGCGATTGGACGCTATGTTAGATAAGCGCATCCTCTATTTTCATCCGTTCAAACGCGCTGCCGGTCGTCTCCAAGTTACAGCGAAGTTTACATTTCCCCGCAATGTCCTTGATCATTCCAAAATGAAGCGTTTCAGCCGCCGCACTAACGACGTTACACGAGACGCAAATAACCGATGTCGGCGAACTTGTGCGAATCGCAGAGCGCACCGAACCCGCCAATGTAGCAGCGGATAAATTGCTGGCGTTCTCAGTGTGTCACATAGACAATCTCGCTCGAAACGGACAATCTCCTCACTTGTATGGCGGTTTGATGCGCGCTGGGTATGAACACGCACCGACGTTAACGCTTTGGAAATGTATCCAATGTGAGAAATCGCCATAAGGCGAACCCACATTTCCATGTCGACTAGCTGACGCATTTTTTCGTTGAACAATCCGACCTCACGAAACAGAACCGTCCGAACTAAGACCGCTGTGGGTTCTCCAATCTTGTTGAGCGGCTGCTGCAAGAGCTCCTGGGTTCTGAGAAGCAACGATCCACACTGGCTAGTCTTAAGCTCGCCAAATACTGCAGAGAGATTGTGATATTTCAGGAGCCATTTGGTGATCTCATCACCTTCTGCAGATGGTTCAACGAGCAGCTCGCGCGGGCTAAAAACAAAACCGATACGTTCATCGCACTCGGCCACTTTGACCATTTCTTCAAGGCAGTTAGGGTGGAGGAGGTCGTCTTGGAAAAGAAACTTTATGTACTTGCCTGACGCCGCGCGAATAGTGCTGTTCCAATTAGCGACCATGCCCGGAGTTTTGGTTGGCAGAATGATGAAGTTAGCTTGTGCCCGCCGTGCCTCCTCGCGAACGATATTTTCAGAGCCGTCCGAAGAGCCGCTGTCCGAAATTATAATTTCTTGAGGTATCACGGTCTGATTGAGAACGCTTCGAATAGCATCCCTGATGTAGAGAGCGCCATTGTATACCGGCATGCATACAGTAACGGGCACGTTGTTAGATGTATTTGCCATACGGATACCGCAGGTAAGTATTTGATAAACGCTCCGCAGTGGGATCTATTTGCTAGATTTCAGTCCAACTCAGTACTGGCGCAACAGTTCCAGCTCGCCGAGCCCTCTCGGCGAACACATCGGTTGAGCCATCGTCGACTACTTCGATCTGCATCTGGTCAGGGCCGGGGTCCCCCGCTGGAGAACGCTGTCCAAAGTGTCCTCTAAATAATCTGCGCGCGGATTGCACGTCGGAATCATTACCGACCAGTATGGACGCGCACCAGAAAGCATCTTCTCAGCGAAAACAGCGCCACAGTTTCCGCAATAGTCGCGCTGGGGCAAGTAATCCACGTCCTAAACGATAGCTAGGTGAACCTTGCATGCCGCGGATTTGCGCCCTCAGATTCTGCACTTCCTCATCCGTTTCACGAAGCAGCTTGTAACAAGCCATTTCAGGCTTACCGAAAACATAGTTTCCGAGTTCTGCGACATGCTGACGGTTCTTCGCTGTAATAGAGTCTCTCCGCACACGATAATCGAACCCGATCTTAGGAAGGTGGATAAAGCTACCACCGTGCAAGGCCACACGCAGCCAAAAATCCCAATCCTCCAATCCCATCCAAGGCATTTGCTCATCATATCCGCCAACTTCTTCCCATAACTTCTTTCGATAGAGAGCACAGACATCTATGACGTTTGTCCGGATCAATGACAATAAATTGAAGTTCGGTACATGCCACCGACCAGTCCTCTCGCCGAAGTATTCAGCGTCCGTGTAAATTACTCCTATACTTGGATTGTTCTTTAGTAGAGACACCCCCTCATTTAAGTAAACATCTCGAAGACGATTGTCGCTGTCCAATGGCAAAATGAATTCGCCTTTGGCCAATCGGACGCCGGTGTTCCGAGCAGCGCTCGCCCCCCGGTTCGGCTGAGACACAACGCAGTAGCCCGCCTCCGCGACTTCGTTGAGAATGCGGGTGGTTTCGGCTTCGAACGACCCGTCATCGACGATGATCACCTCGAACACGTTTGCGTTGCGCACCTGTTCCACGCTGGCAAGCGCTTCGCGCAGCATCGCCCCATGGTTGTAGCACGGGATGACAATTGAAACCTTACCTTGGCCAATCGGCGTCTTCGTCATTTGCACGGTTGGTTCATTTCAACCCAGGCGCATTTGATTTCAGAAGCCGGAGCCGCGAGCCAAGAACCTTGAATAATTGCCGCGACAGCCAGCGCGGGGCCGCAGCTTGACTGCGGCCTTGCAACAATTCCTCCTTATAAAGAAACAATTCCGGATGGACCAGCGGCAGGGGTTTCTCAGACCGGGAGCTGAGCCACTGCGACGGAATAAAATCAACCTTAAGGGCGGGCGCGATACGCCAGTAAGCGGAAACGTCGAGCCCGATGGGACAAACCATCCGGATCGGGTGGCGGCCGAGGACTCGGAAGCACTGTTCGAGACCGATTGCCCGATACCACTCCGGCATGGGCTTGTAGGATAAGATCAGGATGACCAACTTATCGCTCATTGAAAAGGGAAGACTAGGAAAAGACGACAAGCAGCCTCTCTGCGAATTCAAGACAGGCGTCTTCGGGAGTGAGTTCACGAATTCTCCGGGCAGCGAGGACTCCCATCGAGGAGAGTTCACTTCGCCGCTGCCACGCGCGCTCGAGTGCTTCGTCGAAGGCTTCCACCGTGACTGCGTTCGCGATGAAACCTGTTTGATTGTCCTCCACGACTTCAGAGTTGCCACATGCTCGCGTCACCACATTGGGCCGGCCAAGCATCATTGCCTCCATGACTGCCAGAGAAAGACCCTCGTAGCGGGAAGCAAGGACCCCGAGGTTGTGCCTGTCCCATATCGAAAGAATGTCGTCGACCTGTCCGGCGAACGACACGCGTTCGAGGCCCAGATATCGAGCGAGATTATGCAACACTTGCCGGTGAGGACCTTCTCCAAATAGGGTCAGCGAGACATCGCGCGCTTTCCACTTTTTTAGGGCTAAAGTCTTGAGGAGCACATCCTGGCCTTTTGCATGCACGTTGAGCCGGGCGACACAAGCGAGCCTGAGGCTTCCCTCATGGACATGCGGAAGTGTGACGTTCATGGCGCGCAGGGTGGAGCCACGATTCACCGGATTCCAGATGACCTCCGCATTTGGGAGTTCCATGCCAAGGCATTGCTGGACGTCCTGTAAATTATGCTTCGATACAAAAAACACGCGGCGAGCGTTAATCAGCAGCTTGCAAACAACGCCGAGTTGACCATCATCGGGCCAGATTTCAGGGCCTGCAGCTTGGACGATTACGACGTAGGGCGTTCTCCCTTCCGATATGTATACCAACTGGAAGAAATCATCCAGCAAACTTCCGCACGAGATAACTACTCTCGGCGAAGGCATCGAAGAAATCCAGTCTCTCGTACGATTCTCCCACTTGCGACGAAAGGCAGCAGAAGAGAGCCGTCTCAGAATCCGCAACGCAAAGGGAGGATGTGAGGCCCGAAAAGTGACGACAGCACCGTTGGTCGCAAGGTCCGCGAGAGGGCGCGGGACGGAGGACCACAGTGGCGTTTGCGTCTGAACGGCCGCCCCCCGGGCAAGAAGGTGCTTTGCTGCTCCATGCCACAGGTTCTCGCTTCCGCCCCAAGGCACAAGCGCCATCGTGGAAATAAAAACAAACATCCAAATTGCTCTCGAAAAAGACTGACCGGAAGTTCAGACGTCCGCCTTTCGCAAAACAAAGAAATTCGCCCGGACGCAGGCACCCATTTAATTTCCCTCTTTGATAAGGAGTCTCGCGGCTCGACTCCACAATTCTTTGCTCCCGCCCCACGGAAAACCGAACATGGTCGAAACAAGTGCGAAGCGTGCTGGCATTTGCAAGTTATTTGAGGCGGTTAGTCCGCCACGCGAACACTTCCATAAGAACATGATTTCTTTTTATAACTTCGAAAGGCGCCTCAGTATCGGCCATGCCAATCCAAGGCACGGCCGCCGCCTTCATTGAGAATTGCATTCCGCTAGCGCTAAGTTGAGAAAGCGTTTGTAAAAGATCATCTGTTTTATCTCGCCGCACATGAAATTCGCATATTAAACGTCGCACGCGTTGAATAGCTCCCGTTTGGCAAAGCCTGTTTACGACCGGAAATTCAGCCCCCTCAATGTCCAGCTTGAGTAAATCCACGTAATCCGGCAGACGTTCCGAAAGATCAATAGCAGCGCAGGAAATCGGACTCTCTGAGACAATTCTCCCTGAATCATTGCCAGTTTTAGAAAACGCCACAGTTTCGTTCGCGACCCAAACTGCTTGACGCCAAACTGGAACATGGTCGAAACCGGCACGGGTTAAGTTCGCTTGCACAATCTCCGCCAGATCGGGATCTGCCTCATAGACTGTTAATCGGCATTGCGGATAATTTAGCTTAAACCAGACTGCGCTAAGTCCCACGTTTCCTCCGCAATCTATGATAACCGGGTTGGCTGTGCTTGACGAAAACGCGTATTGTCGTCCCACAAAAATTTCCTCAAATTGAGCCCGCAACTGTCCCGCACTGACGTATTCGAAATTGCCCCAAGGAAAGCGAAATGACCCCGTTTTCGATCCATTCGGCAGCTCGGGTTGTTGCCGCAGCCAGTAAAGGATTTCAGCGTTGTGCCTGACAGGAAATCCAAGCGTTTTGCGCGCATTCCAGTAAAGGTTTTTTAGCATCGGAAATCGGCTTGCAAGGTCAATCATCATTCTCATAGACCTGTCGCTCTCTTAACTTGATGTCTGATAGTCTGCGGAACGGCTCGGCAGAGCAGGTGCAAACTCACGCCAAAATGAGACCGTCACGAGAGGAGAGTTCTTTGACTTAGGGTTTAGATGGTTTGCCATTTCGCTAAATCTTCCATCTCCGTTCATCATGTGGGCAGAAACATTCCAAGCCCTTGAACGCTTCAACGGAAAGAACGGTACTGGCGCGGTTTGCGGCCCTAGAGTAATGCTCTGCCCTTCGGTTTCCTTTCCTCCTTGGCGGTTCTGAGGTCAGACATGGTTTCCGCAGCCATGAGCGGCATTTGCTCGACTTTGGGGCTGCGCCCTCTCAAACATGAAAGTCTTGTTCCTGATTTCTTCGATTTTGGGCAACCAACCACAGTCCTGCTCGTAAACTATGTGGAAGCCCAGTTCGCGCATCACGCGCGTTAAATCGTGGTCGGTAATGCCCCACTGCCACACGTCATGCATATCCCTGTAGGTGCGACCGTCGGAGTATCTTGGATGAGGCTCATTTGCCTTTTCAAATAAGTCTGAATATTCTTCGGTGTCGGCGGGCGTATGCGGCACGTGTCGTAAGTACCACTCTCTTCCTTGCTCAAGCAGTCTGACCGTCCGCGCGCCGGTGAACTGCTGATTGTAGATGAGGAAGAGTTTCGTGTGCGCGGCGTAATATTTGAGCACTTCATTCCAGTCGGGTTGGACCTGATGGAGGAGCACATCAAACAGCATCACGCAATCAACTCCGTTGACCTCATCGGCTGTCTCCTTCAAAGCAAGGTTCCTCTGAATGTATCTTAGGTTTTTTCTCTTGCTCTGTTCGTTAAGAAACTCAGGCGTGGCGGAGAAGTCCACGAGCACTACCCGCTCAGCGCCACGGTCGGAGCAGTAAACTGAATAGCCGCCGTTGACTCTCCACATTCCTCCCAGGTCGGCAAAACTCCGGGCGCCTTTTTTTTTCAAGGCAAGGTCAATGAGACGGAGCTTGTCAGCGTTTAATAATGGAGATTGTGCTGACTTGTAACGAGCGGCGCGGTAGAGATCAAGGATACGCTTCGGCGTTATCTTCTTAATGATTCTTTTAAACAAAGTAATGAGGTCTCCGTATGAGGATTATAGAGAGGGATTTTTCCAACCACCATCATAAATAGCTTCTGTAATCATAAACTGGAGCCAATGTGCTTGAAGTTCCAATCATCGACCATTCAATCTTAACAGGCGTTTGGTTAGCTCCTGACGTGCTTTGCCTAAAGCAAAGCGCACCGCAGCCTTGCGCCGCCCATTCAACCAGAGCCTTTCTTCTGTTCTGACTGTCCCGCGTAAATCCACCCGCGCGGCCAAACGGCGCGCAAACCAACCGAAATTTGGCCACGGTGCGGGCATGGCGAAAGCCCGCAAGATTAAATGGCGCAAGCGACTGAGACTCAAACTATTTGCCACCTTAACAAGATGCCCAAACGAGTTTCCGCCATCCCGTTCAGAGGCGTAAAAGTGCCAGACGACAGCCTGTGAGGAGCGGGTCCAGGACTTCGCCAATTGGGCGTTGAATGTCGACGGCAGGACCTTCATCTCTACACGGCTGAGCACTATTGAGCTATTCAAGGAGGGTTGATCACGCAGCCTGCCGTTGGCGGCAATACC
>QHOQ01000229.1:521-18888 GCA_003219355.1 Verrucomicrobiota bacterium | reverse complement strand
GCCAAAGCGCCCACTATTGCTTACAACAACAAGGACTGGAAGGCCGTGAAGGCGGCCGTCACGCCGGATTTTCTCTATGACGAGATTGCAACGCAACGGAAGATTCAAGGGGTTGACAAGGTAATCGCCGCCTGGCAGGGCTGGGGCACGGCTTTCCCGGATTCGAAGGCCACGTTCCACAACGCCTACGCGAGCGGGGACACCGTGGTGTTAGAAGTCACGTGGCGCGGCACCCACAAGGGCCCCTTGCAGACCGAGACGGGTCAAATACCGGCAACGGGCAAGCCAATCGAGATTCGCGCCTGCGGTGTCCTTGAAATCGCCGGCGGCAAAGCGAAATCGATGCGCCACTATTGGGACATGGCGACCATGCTACAGCAAATTGGCGCCAGTGAGTGAGCCGGGACGCGGCCGCACTTTTTGGCTCCATTCCGATATCCTATTCTATATCTCGGATTCCGTTGTAATAGGCGCATCACTACGGACTCAACTATCGACGAAACCTTTTTGTAGCAGATTTGGTCGAGGCACGTCCGCATCAGGTGATTGGCGGGCTCCATCTATCCCCAGGGCACATTACGTCCGATGAGTTCCTAGGGTGAGTTTTCTGTTGCGGTGTTAAGAAAACAGCCGCGCAAAGAAATACGAATACTGCCGCTGCGCCCGTCCATTCCCAAAAACCAAGGTGCCAGAACACGGAGTGCCGTAGCGTGCTGCGAATCGGCGTCGCCCAAGCCGGCTTCACTCGCGTAAGCAGTAATAAACATTGGCTCACGAAAATGCCAGCCAGTGGCACGAGCGTTACCAGCGACCAAATGCAAAACAATGGCGCCGCAAACAGCCTTCGTCCGCAGCCCTTCCAGGCGCACCAGCAGCTGCACAACATTCCAATTGCGAGGAATCCCGCAGCGGAGCGACCAAGAAATTCGTGCAGCCGCCGAACTCCGAAGACATCATGCACGTGCTGCGGCACAATAAAACATGCGCAAATCAGTGCGATAATTCCCGCTACAAAAGCTCCGCTGCTGATCCGCGCAGCGCGCGGGGAAGCGACTTCAAGATGCCGCTGCAAATGCCCGGCGAACGGCAGCATCAACAACGCCGTCAGCGCCAGACCGATGGCGGGCAGCCAATAATGGCCGGGATTATCGCGCGGCGAGAGCAGGTTCGAGATGACGCGGTAACGCCAGTCGTACTTTTGCGGGAACATCCACGCGCTCACGGCCAGCGTCCCGAAAAACGAAAGAAAAATCACCCCGAGCAAGACAGCCAGAGTAGATTTGCGATGAAACATCTACGAAGGCTCGCACGCAACCAAATGCCTCGCAATTTATCCGCCGATTTGGCTTGCCATAGGCGCATCGCTCGCCCATAACGAGTTCCCGATGGTCCGGGCGAATTGTCGGGCGCGGTTTACCGCCGCCGATTTCGACTTCATCGTGCGCACGCTCGCGCGCTCGCAAACTGATCAGGTTTCTCTGGTCGATCTTTTGAGCGATGTCGAAACACGCGATTCCATTCTCGATCATCCGCGGTTGGTTGAGGCAATTTTATCCAATTGCGAACATCTGCGGATATCGTCGCAGTTTTATTTTTATGTTCTGGCCCGGCACGTTTTGCAGCAGGGCGGGATCGGTGATCGCAAATTGTGCGATTACGTCGCGTCGTTGCTTGAAACTTTTTCGCGCGCGAACCGGTTGCAGATGTCGGACGAGATCGATTATCGCACTCAGCAATATATTTCGGATATGCTTATCGCCCTGACCCGCGCGACCCCCGAGCAAGCGTTTTTGCTTCGTGCACACATTGGCAATTACTCGCTTTTCATCACCGGCATTTTTCATGAGAACACACAGCGCCGCAGTTCACGCGGCGGACCGGACATGAAGTTTTATGAGCAAATCGGCCGGACCAATTTCGAACTGGTGGCGTCGCATGCGACCGCGCGGCGGTGCGAGCTGGACGATGTATTCGAAGAGCTGGCCGATCGTTTTCGCGAAGTCCGGATAGCGCTGAATCACCTTTCCGATCAGTTGCTCAATCTGGATGATCCGGCAGCTGCCGGACGCTCGTCGCTTAGCTTGTGAACGAGACGCTCTTTACCCAAATCCAGAAGTTGTTTGAACGGACCTATGCGCAGGTCGGAATTAATCTGGAAGATTGCCTGATCGATCGGACGCGTTGTGCGCAATTGTCGATCCTGGCGGGGAAATCTGCCCGCGAATTAAGCGAGCTGGCGCGCACATTTTTACGCCGCGCCGGGGACCAGCTTTACGTCGGCATTTATTATTCGCGCTGGTTGATTGAACAACTCGAACAGCACGACCCGCGTGGCGGATTGTCCAATCGCAACATCCGGTCGCTCATCATGTTTGTCGAAGAAATCAATCACGCCCTGCATGCCGCGCTTCAGTTCAAGAGCGGCGCGCGCGAGGTCGCATCTGAAGATTTCGCCCGTAACCTTGAGCTTCAGGCGCAGGTCGATACTTACCTTGTTCTCCTTTTGTTTGTCGCCTTTTTTCGACAAACTCAACGCGTTTCACGAACCGATCGTCGCTGGTTGCGCTTTCATCTTTTTGCGCGTCAATGCCCGGAGGCGTTTCGCGACAAGGACCTGCGCGGCCGTTATCTCGAGACAAGCGAGCTTGCGGCAAACTACACCCATTATCTCGACACGCTCAACGGGATGCGTCGCCTCAATGAAATCCGACGCTTCCGCTCACTCGATTACGGTGCGAAACGGGAGCGGATCCTGGCGCTGATGGATAGCGGCGCGAACTAGCCGGCGGTTGCAGCAGCGTGGGAAACGGCGATTACTTTTAAGGATGAGCACCTATCCTAAGAGCCCGAAAGAGATGACGAATGGCATGATGTATTTCCCGCGAATGCTGGACAAGATTCGGCTCCACGCCCGCCGCGAGCTGCACGAGGACTACCATAAGAACCTGGGTGCGGTGAAAGCGGCGGATGGGGTGTGCTGTAATTTTCTGCGGGTCCATTATCGAGATCTTCGCGACCGAGTGCTCCAAGGCGGGACCAATGAAGAGATCCTCGAATGGTGCTTCGAGAAAGGCCGACGCCTCAATCAAGGCGATTTAGTCGTTTGGAATGGGTTCGCCTCGAAGTTAGGCTGGCGCGATTTCGCTACGCCAAACTTGGAAGAGGCAAAGCGCAAACACGGCATCGCGGATCGCACTGACATCGTCACCATTCCTGATCTGATCGATTTCGACGAAGGTCGAAAGAACTAACAGCATTCGACGCAAATTGCGCGATGTCGGTTTTCCTGACACGGTAGGTGGATGTTTGCGCGCCGTCTTTGCCGGACTCTCGTCTTTGGGATGTTCGCAGCGCAATTCGCGCATGGGCAACAATCGCCTTTTACGCTTGCCAAGCCTTCACCGACGCCGGTTGTCTTCTCGCCGCAAACGCTGGCTGATTTGAAACGGTTGCAGCAAGCGGCGTTGAACAGCGATTACGCGTACAAGCAGGTTGCGCATCTGGCGAACAACATTGGACCGCGCTTGAGCGGATCGGCGCAGGCGGCAAGAGCGGTGGAATACGTCGCGAGTGAATTGAAGGCCATCGGCTGCGAGGTGCACCTCGAGAGAGTCATGGTGCCGCATTGGGTGCGTGGCGAAGAATCCGCGGCGCTCGTTCAGTTTCCGGGACAGGCCGAAAACACGACGCATAAGATTGTATTGTGCACGCTTGGCGCAAGCGTCCCAACGCCGGCGGATGGAATCACCGCCGAACTGATTACTGTTAAAAATTTCGACGAACTGAAAGCACTGCCTCGCGACAAAGTCGCGGGCAAGATTGTACTCTTCAATTATCCGTTCGACAAACAAATGGCCGCGGAAGGTCGTGGCGGCGAAGCGTACGGTGAAGCAGTGGTTTACCGCGGAGATGGTCCGAGCGCGGCCGCGCGACAGGGCGCTGTCGCGTGCTTGATTCGTTCAGTTGGCGGCGCGGATTACCGGCTTCCCCATACTGGACAAACAAAATACGCAGATGATGCACCGAAGATTCCAGCGGGCGCAGTTACGGCGGAGGATGCAGATTTGATCGTCGATCTCGTCCGGCAAGGACCGGTGAAAATGAAATTAATTCTGACGCCGCAGCAATTACTGGATGTCGAAAGCTACAACGTCATCGGTGACATCAAAGGCAGCGAACATCCAGAACAAGTGATCATCGTGTCCGGTCACTTGGATTCGTGGGATCTGGGCACAGGCGCGATCGATGATGGTGCCGGCGTCGCCGTTTCAATGGAGGCGCCGAATCTGATCCAAAAACTTCATCTCAAACCGAAGCGCACGATTCGCGTGATCGCGTGGATGAATGAAGAGAATGGTCTGACCGGCTCAAAACAGTATTGGAAAGATCACGAAAAGGAGATGTCGAACCATTTAGCGGCCATGGAAACGGATGGCGGCGCCGGTCATCCGCTTGGCATCAACATCAAGGGAAAGCCGGAAGTGAAAAAGATGCTCGCGCTGGTCGCGGCGATTTTGCAGGAATCAGGCGCGGGCATGCTGAATTTCGTCGAACATTGTGGCGCTGACATCGAGCCACTAGAGAAAGCAGATGTTCCCGCTTTCAGTCCGATTCAAGACAGCCGTTTCTATTTCAATTATCACCACACTGCTGCTGATACGCTGGACAAAATCGTGCCGAAAGAATTGGCGGAAAATTCGGCGGTAGTCGCAGTGGCTGCTTATGCGCTTGCGAACATGGAACAACCGCTGCCTCGTTGATAGTTACACTTCCTAAACGGCATTTGCGCCCGGCAAATTGAACAATGAGTAACACGCCTCAAACAAGTTCGCGCCTGGCACGCATCGGCCGTTGGGTGGCAGAACTGCTCCTGGTATTCGTCGGCGTTTACGCAGCCTTCTGGCT
The DNA here is from genome assembly GCA_003219355.1 of Verrucomicrobiota bacterium. Taxonomy (GTDB): domain Bacteria; phylum Verrucomicrobiota; class Verrucomicrobiia; order Chthoniobacterales; family UBA10450; genus Udaeobacter. Next base: position 13,983 of record QHOQ01000229.1, on the reverse strand, counting down.
GAGCAACTATCAGCAGCACCAGCAGGATGCAGAACGCCGCGACCGAATCCTAGCGTCGATTGAGCAGACGCTACGCGAGGGAATCGAGAGCGGAAAATTTAACCGCACCAGAGAAGAACGAGAAGCCGCGGAGTTTCGGCGTGCGCTCGACGCCGGCGGGATGCCGCCGCTGCATCCGTTTGTTTTTATCACGGACTATAGCCCGGGTGACTTCGCCACGATGCTGCAAGCCGGGGGCATCCAACTGCTCGACTTGGAGACGCTTACCGCGCTGCGCAACGACGAATCGGTTATTCGCTGGGGACTGAGCCGGATGGCGCGTTATCAAAAATTAAGCGACGAACTGATCGTGCCGAATCTCGACCAGGACATTTCCTTCTTTTACGATCCGGCCACCAGGAAATTGCGAAAACGCTTCGAGACGTATCCCGAAGCTCTACAAGCAACCGTGAAATTTGCTAACGATCTTGACCGAACCCACACGGAACTGCTCAAACGAATCCAAGTCGAACGGCAACAAAATCGTTAACATGAACCCAGCAATCCGAATCTTCGCACTTCTCTTCTCCACCTTGGCCGCGGGTTTCGCGTCGGCCGCCGATTATCCACCGCCGACGGAAGGCGATTACACGCTTCGCAATTTCAAATTTACTTCGGGCGAGACGTTACCGGAGTTGCGTCTCCATCATCGGACGCTGGGGAAACCGGAGAAAGATGCGCAGGGGGTGACACGCAACGCGGTGCTCATCATGCATGGGACCACGGGCAGCGGCGCGCAATTTATCCGGCCGGAGTTTGCCGGCGAACTTTTCCGGAAAGATCAGCCGCTTGACGCGAGCAAGTTCTTCATCGTCCTGCCGGATGCGATCGGGCACGGAAGCGATGGCATGCACGCCAAATTCCCGCGTTACGGATACCTTGACATGGTGGAGGCGCAGTATCGTTTGCTCAGCGAGGGACTAGCCGTGAACCATGCGCGGCTCGTAATGGGAACGTCGATGGGTGGGATGCACACCTGGTTGTGGGGCGAGTTGCATCCCGAGTTGATGGACGCACTCATGCCGCTGGCGAGTTTACCGGCGCAAATTTCGGCGCGCAATCGCGGCTGGCGTCGCATGATTATTGATGCTATCCGCAACGATCCTGATTGGCACGACGGCGATTACGCAGCCCAGCCGCCAAGCCTGCGGACCGCTGCCGAGATGCTTTGGTTCATGAGCAGCAACCCGGTGTTGCGACAAAAAGAAGCTCCGACCCTCGCGAGAACCGATGAGGCGCTCAACAAATTTGTCGATGACTACGTGAAAACCGGCGACGCAAACGATGTACTCTATGCGGTCGACGCCTCACACGATTATGATCCCAGCCCAAACCTGGAAAAAATTCGCGCGCCGTTGCTGGCAATCAATTCTGCTGACGATTTGATCAATCCGCCCGAGCTTGGCATTCTCGAACGCGAGATCAAACGCGTGCCGAAAGGCCGCGCGGTCGTGATTCCATTGAGCGATAAAACTCACGGTCACGGGAGTCACACCCTTGCCGCGCTTTGGAAGGATCAGCTAATGAGCTTGCTCAAAGAAACCGAGCAGCAGAATCAACAGTAAGAGTTTTGTTCGTTCAACCCTGATCTTCTGCGCGCACGAGAAAAGAATGCCTCCACGCGGCAGGCGCAGCGGGCGCATACGTGCGCGACCGCTGCGCACACAGTCCGTTGCCATTAGTAATAGTTATACCCGTAGTAACTGTCGTAGGGGCTAGTGCCTCGGACTACGAAACGACTCGAGTAAGTCGGTTGATAGCCGTAATAAGAATACGGATAACCGTGGTAGCCGTAGTCCGGCGTGTAATACGCGCCGTACGTCGTCGGATAATAAGTACGATCATAGGTGTAATAACCCGTATCTGTACATGCGCTCACGAAGATTGCTACGGCGCCAGCACACAGCAACGAGAGGAGGAGCCCTCTTTTGCGATGCCTGCTTTCGTATTTAGACATGTCTATTGTTGTTTTCATGAGATGATGCCCTTTCATTCAATTTAATCTTCCCTTACTCTTGAATTGCGCTTTGTCCGCGGCCAGGTGGCCGAGAGCCGAAGGTAATTTCTTTACCGTCTTCAGAAATCTGGTCCGAACATCACGCAACCCATTTATGACCTGCTCGCTCCCTTAGCGATATGAGTGATCCTCATAAGCAAGTCTCTATGTAAGAATCGCGCCTGGCACGTCTTCCGGCCGTGGGAAATAGCCGGAAACGGCAGGAACCATGCCGCTGATCGCGGACGCGGGTCGGCGCAAATCAATATCAGTAACTGCCGTAGTAGTATGGTTCGTAAACGTGCTGGCCGGCGATTATGCGGTAACGCGGGCCGTTAGGTATATCCTGATACGGGTAGGCTTGGTAGTAGCCCCAGTAGTCACGTACGGAATTCCCCGTCGGATAATAATAAGCGCTGTCATATGCGGTCACGTAAGGCGGTTCCGCGCAACCGGCGATAAACGCGGCCACGACGCCCACCCAAAGCAATGACAGCAACAGCCCTCGCTTGCGGTGTTTGCTTTCGCATTTTGTTGTTGTTTTCATCAAATGATATAACCCCCTTTCATTGAATCTGTTTCATTGAATCTGAATTTCGCTTCTTGACGCGTGACGCGGCACCGCTCAAGCTGGCCACCCTCAATAACTCCAGCCGCAGCCTTCGCACGGCTCTGCTTGGGCCTGCGCAAAGCAAGCCTTCATTTAAAAATCGCGTCGGCGAACCGTTTCGGTTGCCGGATTGCTGCGGAGCGGTAGCGGAGTCTTTTTGACCGCGACAGCGTCCTTCGATAGTCTCGTCGCCTAAATTATGTCCCGCTCAACTCCAGTCTTCACTTTGGCAGTTACCATTTTGTCGATGCTTTCCTCTCTGCTGGCTGCGGAGACCTCAGGGTCACCGCAAAATCCCCCCGACTTCGATGTCATCATCAGAGGCGGCACGGTTTACGACGGAACCGGCGCCGAGCCGAAAAATGTCGATGTCGCTATTCGCGGTGATCGGATCGCTGAAATTGGCGATCTCAAAACGGCGAAAGTGAAGACGGTTGTCGATGCAAGCGGACTCGCAGTCGCTCCCGGGTTCATCAACATGCTTTCATGGTCAAATGAATCACTGATTCAGGACGGCCGCTCGCAAAGTGAGATTCGGCAGGGCGTGACCACAGAGATCATGGGCGAAGGCGAATCGATGGGACCGGTGAACGATCGGGTGCGCGAACACATGTTGCGCGAACAAAGCGACATCAAATACGAGATCAAATGGAACACGCTCGCGGAATATTTACGTTATCTTGAAACCCGCGGTGTTTCCTGCAACGTCGCCTCGTTTATCGGTGCGACCACCATTCGTGAGAACGTGATCGGCTTCGAAGATAAACCGCCGACGCCGGAACAACTCGAGCAAATGCGCCAGCTCGTCCGCAAGGAAATGGAAGCGGGTGCGCTCGGGATTGGCACCTCGTTGATATATCCGCCCGCGTTTTATGCCAAGACCGATGAGTTGATCGAGCTGTGCAAAGTCGCGGCGAAATATCAGGGCAAGTATATCTCGCACATGCGGAGCGAAGGAAATCGCTTGTTCGAAGGGCTCGATGAATTGATTCGCATCAGTCGCGAAGCGGGCATTCCAGCGGAGGTCTACCACATTAAAGCCGCCGGCCAACAGAATTGGCCGAAGATTGACAGTCTGCTTTCGCGGATCGAAGCGGCGCAGAAGGAAGGACTGAAAATTACCGCCGACATGTACAGCTACACCGCGGGCGGGACCGGACTCGATGCCTCTCTTCCGCCGTGGACTGAGGATGGCGGTTATCCGGCGTTGTTCAAACGACTGCGCGACCCGGCCACGCGCGAGAAAATCAAAGCACAGGTCAACACACCAACGGACGAATGGGAGAACATGTATCTGGCAGCCGGAGGTCCAGGACATATCCTTCTTGTCGGATTCAAATCGGATAAATTGAAACCGCTTACCGGAAAGACGCTCGCCGAAGCCGCAAGGATGCGCGGCAAAGATCCGATCGACACGGCGATGGATTTGATCGCTGAAGACGAATCGCGGATCGGCACGATTTATTTCATCATCTCCGAAGAGAACATTAGGAAAGAACTGTCGAAACCGTGGATCTCGTTCGGCTCCGATGAAGCTTCGCAAGCGCCGGAAGGCGTTTTCTTGAAATCGAATCCCCATCCGCGCGCTTACGGAAATTTCGCGCGTGTGCTCGGCAAATATGTGCGGGACGAAAAAGTGATTCCGATGAAGGAAGCGGTGCGCCGGTTGAGCGGATTGCCCGCTTCAAATCTCGGTCTCGATCATCGCGGCTTTATTAAAAAAGGAATGTTCGCAGATGTCGTGGTGTTCGACCCGGCGACGATTTCGGATCGGGCGACGTTCGAGAAGCCGCATCAGTACGCGATTGGAGTGAAGCACGTGTTCGTCAACGGCGCGCAAGTGATCAAAGATGGCGAACACACAGGTGCCAAGCCGGGCCGTGCGCTGTGGGGACCCGGGAAAATTCGCTAAAATCGCTCCGGTTGAAAACGGAGCGCGCCGGCCGAGATTTAGTTTGTGATGGATCCAAACCACAGCATCAAACTGCGCTGGCTGCACGGCACGCTCCATGATGTGACTTCTGAGCTGGCGCGTTTGCAGTTTTCGAGGTTTGGCTCGCACACGTGGCAACCGGCGATCAACGCCTATCGGTGCGATAAATGTATTCGCGTTTGCGTCGATCTTGCCGGGGTTGAGCGGTCACGCATCGACCTCACGGTCGAGCCGGAACGCCTCATCGTTCGCGGGGTGCGCGACGTGCCGGAGCCGACGCATGACGAGGGTCGTGCCGTACAGCTGCTCGCCATGGAGATTGATTATGGACCGTTCGAGCGGGAAGTGCGTCTGCCGGCATTCGTGGATATTGAAAAAGTGCACGCCGAGCAGCGCAACGGGCTCCTCTGGATTTCGCTGCCTTTAAAATCATGAATGAAGAACCAACCAGCGCTTTGCAACCAGGCAGCGATGAGAAATCCGCTCCAACGAATTTAATTGGAATGGGAAACATCGCCGAGACATTGGCGCCGCAAGTTCCCGATGTGCTTTCTGTTCTGCCGTTGCGCAGCTTTGTTGTTTTCCCTGGAACTATCCTTCCATTAACCGTTGGTCGTGCCGCATCGATGAAGCTGCTCGATGAAACGCTGCCTCAGACTAAAATCATCGGTTTACTCACGCAGCGCGACGAAACCAAAGAAGATCCAGAGCCGCAGGATCTCTATCCCATTGGAACCGCGGCGATCGTCTTAAAACTTTTACGTCAATCCGACAATCACGTGGTGATCGTGGTGCAAGGTCTACGCCGGTTTGCGCTGCGGAAAATTGTTGCGGCGCATCCCTATTTACGGGCTGAAGTTGATTTGCTCAATTCCAGACTCCCACCGAGCACCAAGGAATGGGAGGCGACTTTCCGGAACTTGCGCGACTCGGCCGCGAAACTTCTCGAGCTCACTCCGGATGTGCCCGAACAAGCGCGGGCGGCTGTGCTCAGCATTGAAGATCCCGAGCAACTGACCGATTTCCTCGCGCCGAATCTGAACGTCGAAACGGCGCAAAAACAGGCGATTCTCGAGGAACTCGACGTCGAAAAACGGTTGGCCACTGTGCAGACGGGTATTTCCGCGCAATTGGAGATCGCGCAGATTCAGCAGCAAGACGTGCAGTCGCAATTTTCCGAGGCGCAGCGACGTGCCTATCTGCGCGAGCAGATGAAAGCCATCCAGCGCGAGCTCGGCGAAGAAACTGGCGCGACCGATCAGATCGAGCGATTGCGGAAGCGACTCGAGGAAGCAAAACCCCCTGAGGAAGTCCTCGCCCAAGCCGATCGGGAACTGCGGCGCCTCGATGTTATCCCGCCCGCCAGTCCCGAGTATTCCGTGATCGTGAGCTATGTCGAGACGATCGCCGAGTTGCCCTGGTCGAAAATGAGTGACGACAATCTCGATCTCAACCAGGCGCAACAAACCCTCGATCGCGATCATTACGATCTCGAAAAAGTAAAACGACGATTGATCGCAAATTGAACCCGCAAGGACACGGCCCGATCCTTTGTTTTCTCGGGCCGCCCGGTGTTGGCAAGACAAGCCTTGGTCAGTCGATTGCGGATGCGCTCGGTCGAAAGTTTGTGCGCATGAGTTTGGGCGGCATTCGGGACGAAGCGGAAATCCGTGGACACCGCCGCACCTATATCGCTTCAATGCCCGGCCGTATTATCCAAGAGCTGCGCCGCGCCGGGACCCGCAATCCGGTGATGATGCTCGATGAGATTGACAAGATCGGCACCGATTTCCGTGGCGATCCAGCGAGCGCGCTCCTCGAAGTGCTTGATCCGCGCCAAAATAATACATTTTCGGATCGCTACCTCGATGTGCCGTTCGATCTTTCGCAGGTCCTCTTCATCGCGACCGCGAATTATATGGATGGTGTCCCGGAACCTCTGCGGGACCGGATGGAAGTGATCTCGCTGCCCGGCTACACCGAGCGGGAGAAGCTTGAGATCGCGAAAAGGTATTTGCTTGGGCGGCAACTGGAAGAAAACGGCCTCAAGCCGGAACAATGCGAGTGGCAGGACGAGGCCTTTCGCCGAATCATCAATGACTACACGCACGAAGCCGGGGTCCGCGAACTGGAAAGGCAAATCGGCGCAGTTTGTCGTGCCGTGGCAGCGCAGGTCGCGCGTGGGAAGACCGAGCGGGTAACGGTCGCACCGGACCTAGTGGCCGAATTACTTGGGCCGGCCAAATACGTTCGCGAGACGAAACTTAAAACGAGCCAGCCGGGTGTTGTCACTGGGCTGGCTTACACGCCAGCCGGCGGCGAAGTGCTGCATATCGAGGCGATGCGTTATCCCGGCAAAGGCAACGTCACACTGACCGGTCACATCGGTGAAGTAATGAAAGAATCAGTGCAGGCCGCTCTCAGCCTCGTACGCAGTCGCGACGGCCAACTCGGCGCGAATCCAGAAGATTTTCGCAAGATCGATATTCATGTGCATGTGCCGGCCGGTGCTGTGCCAAAAGATGGACCATCGGCCGGTATCGCCATGTTCACCGCTCTCGCTTCACTCTTCAGCAACACGCCCGTGCGTTCTGATATCGCCATGACCGGTGAAATCACTTTGCGTGGACTGGTTCTCCCGATCGGCGGTCTCAAGGAAAAAAGCCTCGCCGCGATGCGGGCCGGAATTTCAACGGTCATCATTCCGAAGCTCAACGAAAAGGACCTTGTCGATGTCCCGGAAGAGGCGAAGGAGAAACTCAAATTCGTTCCGGTCGAAAACGTCGATGAAGTTTTAGCCGCGGCGCTCGACAAAGACGGCGCCGCATCAAAGTCGAAAGATGCCTAAGCAGTTAGGATCTCACAGCGCTCTTGCTGCGAGCTACTTCCATTCCCAGTATTCAGAGTGTGTGTCGCCCTCTGCGCCTACCGCGTATTCGAATAGTACCGCGATCTTGTTTAGCCGGGACAACCGCGGGGGCGTAGTTTGATAATAAATAGCGCCGCGATAAGTGGCGCTCCCGTCTTTCTTCATCGTGCCGACGCCGTGGCCTGTCCACGTGGCCATTTTCCCGTCCTTGGTTATCGTCACCCCTTGCCCTTCGCCGTAGAGTGTCCCGTCCAGACGGACAACGGTCCAATACGTGCCCGTCTCTCTCACGTTTGTGCCCAGCAACGATCCGTTTGCCTGAAACGAGGTTTCCATTTTCGGACCTCCACCCACGTTCGACAACACCCGCTGCGAATTAATCTTGCCCGACATTTCACCGATCTTCTCGCCTAACATAAATCTCCTCTCGTTAAAGTTTCTCTAATTCGTTGAATTCGGTTCCGAAAACACTAGCAAAGAAGCTTTTGACCGTCCACGAAGCTCGACTCAGGGGCTTTCGGCGTTGGCTCGTTGCTCGATCTGCTCAAGGGTCGGATCACTGTCGCTGATCCATTCGCGTGCTTCGCTAACTTCAGCCGGATTCACCGGAATGGCGCGTGGAATTTCCTCTCCTCGCGCGACTAGAGCGCCCTCATACTTCACCGGCTTCGCGCGTCTGATCTGAAATTTCCAGTGATGCCCAAATCTGTAGAGCGCATAAAATATCGTCTTAGCTTCGATCGCGCTCACGCCGCTGCAACGCATTGCGTAGTAGAACATGCGGTCACAATCCTGCCATGGACGGTTGTGATCCCCGTAAGCGACGTCGTGCAACACAGAGCCATTCCGATATTTTCCTTCGAATGGTCCGCCCATGATCGACCAGAGGTAGCGCGGGATGGATGCGCCATCGACAACCGATCCGATTGGGGCGATCCAGACAAACCCCCGCGGATCGGTATAGCGCAATTCCGTCAACAGCGTCATTGTCCGCCCATCGGGGTTCCACTTGGTCACGGGCTCCCCATTGAAAGAACCCCATTTGGACTCGACTGAAACAGATCCCTCATCCCCGGAAACTTCGGCTTGCTCGTCATCGGAAGCGCATACAGCCAATGCCGCCATGAAGCCGAAGAACGCGATCGATTGAATAACTCTCCTGTTTCCCATGTGAGAGCAAACGTTCAACATTCTGCACCAGCTTTCAACTCGTGAACACTTTCGAGTCAACGCTGGACTGTCGCCGGAATATTTGGCGATCCAGCAGCTGCCGGACGCTTCTGTCCTTTCGGCTTTGCACTAGTCGGCGTGATCGGCTCGCCTTCGGTTTGTTTTCGGTAGGGCTGGAGATAAAACATCATGAACACACCAATCACGACGAGCAGGGAACCGATCCATTTTAGCAACCAACCCGGATCGCGCAAAATCTGCACCGTGCTTTGCGTAAGGTTTTCCGGATTCCATGATGCCTGGGAAATTTTGTAAGTGAGTCCCGTCCACGTGCGCCACCATGCGCCGGGATAGCTGAACGGATTGTTCATCCAGCATGAACCGGTGGCGGTCTCAGCGTCGGCCGTAACAACGCGCAACGTGCTTTTGAACCCGGCGGGACTGTCATTCCCTTCATTGCGTTTTACTTCAAAATCGAGCAGCTCGAGTCCGATCGGCAGCGCAACAATTTTCCAGCCGTACGCAATCATGGTCTCGTTAGGCGAAGTTGGCACGGTGATCTCCCAGCCGGCCGGGACCCATTGTTCGAATGTGTCGCCGTTTTGTTGGATGCGAACGCGCACACCGTCTGGCAAATTTGCTGCCGCCGGCGGTGTCGTCGCTTTCTCCGCTTGCACCGGCGTGAAATCCATCCATTGCCCAGCGTGAGGCATCGCTTTATCAACAACGAGCTGCCAATCCGCCCAACCGGTCGAGAGCGGTTTGCTCATATCGATCTTGCCGGAGGATTTTCCATTCTTTCGGGAAGCGAGTTCATAGGTGATTGCGCCGTCATCTGCGACGAAAAGTGTTAGATGGTTCAACGCGTCAGCCCCGGATGCCGGCATCGCGGGCGGACCCCCAGTGGCGTTGAACTCCGTGCCGGTCCCGTGTGAATTCGACGCTGTCTCCGTAGCCGGAACACCGCGTCCCCGGAGCGTGACAAGGACTGCCGGATTATTCGGCCGATCCGTCACCGAGCTTGGTTGACCATCCTGAATCCGAAAATCCGGCCAGTAATTCTCGATCTTTACAGTATACGGAGTTCCGCGGATTTCGGCATCGCGTCCAAGATTTTCTGCGACATCGAACCTTGCTTCTTTTCCATTTAATGAAATTAGCACGCGTTCTTTGTTCCCGCTTTGCGCTGGCTCAAGCCGGACCTTCGCGCCGGTGCTACCGCCTTTCGTCACGCGTCCAATCTGGTCTTCTGGCGCCTTGCTGAACGCAAAGATGGATTCCTCAAGATCGACACTGTCGTTCTTGCTAGCCTGTCCCTCCGAAGTCTCGCGAAGGCCGATGCTCGATATGGAAGTCGGCGCCGCGCCGCGCTTGAATTCGATGTTCGCCAGGCCCATCGAAAAATTTCCATGCTGCGGATCGTCGGCAAGGAGCCAGCTTTCGAGGTGCTGGTTCATCATGGCGGTCGACATTGTAAAATGCAGCGCGGGCGCACCGCCGTCAGCGAGCAGTTTCGGATTCAGCTTCCCTTCAATGGCTGTTGCGTAATCGACGATCTGCAGGCGCGCGCCGGAGGCGAGCCAGCCGAGATTGCGTGGATGCTGTGGCGTTGGCGGATGATGCAAAAATTCTGCGGGATACCCTTTTACGATTCCGTCAACATCGTGGACGCGCAGCTGGCGCTGATCGGCAAGCAACCGATTGGTGGGCGATTCGCCTTTGAAAAGAGTGATGGTTCCTTCGATTCCCCAAATTCTGCCGATAAGCGATCCGATCAGCAACGTGATGATGCCGAGATGTGTGATAAGAAAGGCGAGATGGTGTTTGCGCCAGGGCCAGCGCGAGAGAGCGGAAACGGCAAGGTTGGCCCCGAGCAGGATGAGCCAGAGATTAAACCATGGCGCGCCATAAACGTAGGCGCGGGAGACTTTCGCATCGAAACTCGATTCATAAATCGTTCCGGCGATTGCGGCGATGATCAAGACCGCAAGCAAAACAACCGCGAGTTTGAGCGAAGCAAAAAATTCGAAAACCGGATTGCGCTGCCACGCGGGTTGCTCGATAGAACTCGAATTTGCCATGAGAAGATCAACACCTTCCGCGAGGTGAAGCGACGCATCAACTCGCGAAAGCTTTCAGAGTCAATGGTGGAGTTTTTGCGGAACTGCCTATGGTCGGGCCGAGTCTCTTACCGGCGGATGATCTCACCGGTTTGTTGACGCTGGTTGAATGGTTTCCTATGGTCGCCGATGGCTACTCAGCCAATCGCGACAATCCCGGCGGATGGCGGGCGAATCGCCTACCGTCGCCTTGGCAGCGGACGACCGCTAATCCTGCTCAACGGGCTCGCGGCGACGAGCGCCGACTGGGACCCATCGTTCATTGGCCAGCTCGCGTCCGCCAACGAACTCGTCCTCCTCGACAACCGCGGCATCGGCGCCTCAAGAGACGACGGAGCGCCATTCGATGTCGGCAAACTCGCCGACGACACGGCGCGTGTGATCAAGGCGCTCGGCTTCGAGCGAGCAAGCGTGCTTGGATGGTCGATGGGTGGATTTGTCGCGCAGACCCTCGCACTCAACGATCCCGCCCGCGTTCACAAACTCATCCTGCTCTCCACCGACCCGGGAGGAGCAGACGCGGTAGTCGCCTCGCCTACTATCCTGAAGCAACTGACCGACATTTCTGGCACGCCCCACGAGCAAGCTCGCCGACTGCTCTCCGTACTCTTTTCCAGCGATCTCGCCAATTCTATCTACAGCGAGTTCGGTGACCTCGTGGCCGCCGCCCGCGCAAAGCTCTCTCCCGACCTTGTCGATCGGCAGGCTGCTGCCATGGACGCATGGCATCGCAACGGTGCCGGCGACCGGCTCCGCGAGTTAAGCACATCCACGCTCGTTGCCACGGGAACCGAAGACATAGTGATCCCGGCGTCCAATTCGCTAGCACTCGTCAACGCCATCCCCGACGCCTGGCTCGCCCAATTTAAAGGCGGCGGCCATGCTTTCATGGCCCAATATCCACACCCACTCGCGGATCTCATCAACGAGTTCCTCGCGCTCTGATAGATCGGCGATCACAAACCTAACTCACGAAAACTCTGGAGCGACACAGACCCTCAATGCGTCCATCTCTTCCAGCGTTTACGGATCGGTTTTGTGTAGTCGTCGATATCGATCTTTTTTAGGCGCTTAACTCCATCTTTTACCGCTTCAGCGGAGCTTTCGTATTTTCGCCGGGCTGACCTGAAGAATGGCCAAAGAAAAGGCAACGAGAGAAGACCCCAGTTCACGTTTCCGAGCGCGGACTTCACGTCGATTTCAGTCCTGTCCTCGCTACTGGAGGCGTAGCGGATCGCCAATCCAATCGCGATTCCGAGCCCTAGCGCACCGAGGATCGTTGGCACCGGATTTTCGCGTACGAAGTATTCCGTACGCTCGCGCGCGCGGCCTGCCTTCTCTTTGGTTCCTTCCCACGTGTGGCTCATTGCCGTGGAAATTTTTCCTTGTGCTCGACGAAACTGCTCACGCCCACTCGAGCCAATTTCTCCTTCGTCCGACTGCAGCGGCGTTGGGAGCGGTTCGTCCCTCGTAAGATTGTCGTTGTTTGGATTGATCATACAAATAAATCGCAAATGATGGCCGCCATGCGTCCCTGAATCTCTTCACGTCCGCGGGATTCATTTGCGAAGATTACGATCGCCGCCTATCGCATGGGTTGGCGGATTTTAAGTCCTACACAATCTTTGATATGCTTCCAATATTTCGTCGTTCGTGATGACGAAGATCACTTTGTCGATCTTATCGTTGCTCGCGAGGAACTTCCGCGTCGTCTTAACGGCAATCTGCGCTGCTTCTGAAACCGGATAGCGATATGCTCCGCAACTGATCGCGGGAAACGCAATCGTCTTGCTTCCGTTCTTAACCGCGAGCTGCAGTGAGTTACGGTAGCAGCTTGCCAAAACTTCCGCTTCGCCGCGGCCGCCGCCGCTCCAAACCGGGCCGACCGTGTGAATGATGAAACGCGCTGGCAATTTATATCCGCGAGTGATCTTCGCTTTGCCCACTTCACAGCCACCGAGCGTCCGACATTCCGCGAGCAGCTCTGGGCCAGCAGCGCGATGGATCGCGCCATCAACTCCGCCGCCGCCGAGCAGGGTCGTATTCGCGGCATTCACGATTGCATCGACATCGAGTGCGGTGATGTCCCCGCGGACGATGTCGATCTTACCTTCGGAATTTTTCACCTCATGGCGCCAGCCGTTCAATCAGCCAGTTACCGTCGTTTCCCAGCCGGTAACGGAAACGATCGTGCAAGCGATTCGGCCGTCCCTGCCAGAATTCCATTGTATCGGGTTTTACGCGATAACCACCCCAGTGTGGCGGCAACGGAATGGGCTTGTCGCCAAACCGCTCAGTCATCTCCGCCATGCGCGCGTCTAATACGCGGCGTCCATCGAGCACTTCGCTTTGACGCGATGCCCACGCGCTCAATTGGCTGGCGACTGGGCGCGAATGAAAATAAGTTTGTGACTCTTCACGTGAGGTTTTTTTCCCTTTTCCGCTGATGCGAATTTGCCGATCCAGCTCAATCCAATAAAACGCCAGCGCCGCGTATGAGTTTTCTTCGAGCTGCTTTCCTTTTTCGCTTTCGTAGTTGGTAAAGAACACGAAACCGTCCTGATCGAATCCTTTCAGCAACACCAAACGCACGGATGGTTTTGCGTCGCGCCCAGCGGTAGCGAGACTCATCGCATTGACATCGCGAATCTGGGCCTCAATTGCCGCAGTGAACCAATTTGAAAATTGCTTGATCGGATCAGGATCGAGGTCGCTACGGCGCAGA
>QHOQ01000229.1:0-451 GCA_003219355.1 Verrucomicrobiota bacterium | reverse complement strand
CCGCCACTTGACGCAATTTTTCGATAACTTTCGGGACGACTTCGAGAGCGCGGTCGACTTGCGCGTCGGTGTTGAACCGACCGAAGGAAAACCGCAAACTGCGCCGGGCTCCATCTCCGCTCGGATCCATTGCCCGGAGCACGTGCGAGGCTTCCTCCGACCCCGTGCGGCAGGCTGAACCGGCCGAGCAGCAAATACGATGTCGATCCAATAAGAGAAGGGCTGCGGGAGACTCGATTCCGTCAAATGAAAAACTCGAGGTATTTGGCAGCCGCGCGGCGTCTGCACCATTAACCGATGCGGCCGAAACAGTTTCGAGAATTCCTTTTTCAAAGCGGTCGCGCATCGCTTGAACGTGCGTTTTTTCTTCGGGCATACACTCGGCGGCGCGTTCAGCCGCTTTTCCAAGTCCGACAATCGACGCGACATTTTCTGTTCCACCACGGCGCCC
>QHOQ01000250.1 GCA_003219355.1 Verrucomicrobiota bacterium | reverse complement strand
TGCAACGTTGATTGGTCCTTTCACGCGCGGCCAATTCTTTTCATTCTTTTTAATTGCGATCGGTGTTGGGTTTATGGTGGCGGCAAAAATGCGCCCAACATATCCGAAAACGCTTAACTAGGCGCACGAAACAGTTCGCTTTCTGCGAAATTGCGGTATTACTTACGCAGGTGACGCGGCGATGCTCATTGCGAAGTTGTTAGCGGCCGGCGGTCTGGTTTTTGCGTTCGGTCACGCGACGATCGCAGGAAAGGCCGTCCTTTCTCTACTCGCGGTCGTCTCGATCTTCAGTTGGTCGATCATGATCACGAAGTTGCGCGTCATCCGGTTCGCGCGGCAACAGAACGCCCGCTTCCTCGCCGCGTTTCGGCAAGATCGACAACCTCTGCGTTTGTTTGAGAAAAACGCGCGATTTCCAGGATCGCCGGTGTTTAATGTTTATCGCGCCGGATGCGAGGAAATGACATTTCATCTTCTCGGCTCGCCAGAAGTGGATGACACGTTTCGCGCGCGGCTCGAGATCGCGGACAAGATTTCGCCGGCCCAAATGGGCGCAGTGAACGCGGCGATGGAACGCGCCGTGGGCGAGACGGCGCTTGGGCTAGAGGCGCAAATGATTTTGCTCGCCACCGCGGTCAGCGGGTCGCCATTTCTCGGACTGCTGGACACAGTCTGGGGCGTGATGGATGCATTTACCGGTGTGGCTGAGGCTGGTTCGCCCAGTCTCGTATCGATGGCGCCCGGTGTTTCCGGAGCGCTCATTACTACAGTGACCGCGCTCTGCGTCGCCATCCCGGCAATGTTCGGTTACAATTTTCTCGTCACCAGTATTCGTGGCGTCATCGTCGAGATGGACAACTTTGCCGGGGAACTCGCCTCCGAATTTGAGCACAAGTACGTCGATCACAATGTGCGGGCACCGGAATTTCGAAGATGAGGCGTTACTCGCAGCGCAATAGTCTGACGACCCTCAGCGAGATTAATATCACGCCGTTGCTCGATCTCGCCTTCGTGCTGCTGATCATTTTCATGATCACGACACCATTGCTTGAAAACAGCATGAACCTGGTAATCCCATCCAGCGGCGCCACCACTCCGCCCATCACTTCATCGCAGGTGCAAACAATCTCGATCGATCACACCGAAACGATCCGGTTCAACAATCAAATTGTCGATCCTGAGAGACTCGGAGCGCGATTGCTTGAGATGAAGCGGAGAAATCCAGATGTAGCGGTCGTGATTCGACCAGACCGCGAATTGCCCGTGCAAAAATTAGTCAGCTTGATGGACGCGTTGCAACGTGCGCAAATCAAGCGGAAACGAAATAGACGATGTCGAAAGACGCCCGCTTCTGGCGAAACGTCACCCTGATAGCGCTCGCGCATATTGCTTTTCTGGTAGGATTGATTCGCTGGAGTCTGCAAACCAGGAGTCCCTCAAATGCACAAAGTGTCGTTTGGATCGGTGGCGCCGAAGGTGGCGCGGCCGAAACGAAGAGCGCCGCGCCATCGCCCGTAAAAGCTTTAGCTGCTAAGGCCGAACCAACGCCGTTGAAATCGGACGAGCCGGAAGATGAAAAACCTCTCCTAACCGCCGCAAAGAGCGAAATCCAACTGCCGACGCCAAAACCGACGGCAACATCAACGCCTACTCACAAACCGACTGCGAGTCCCACTCCAAAGGCGAAGGCAACCCCGAAACCAACTCCGAAGCAGACACCAAAGCCAACTCCAAAAAAAACGGTGCTGGCAAAATCTTCACCAATAGTGAAGCCGACTCCGATGGAATCCCATCAAAAGGAGGAGCCCGCCGATACAAACGCAGAGAAAAATAAGATCGAGAAAACTGCTCTAGCGAAGAAGGGGCCTGCGTCTCCCGCCGCCGGCAAAGAAACTTCTGCGAGCGCAGGTGGACGTCCTGGCACCGGGGGCGCACCGGAATCCGGCTGGTATGGCAATATGTTGCACGATCGTTTTTATAGCGCATGGACGCAGCCGACGACGAATATCGCCTCCGGGAGCAAGATTTCGACGCTGGTCAAAGTCCGAATCGAGAAAGATGGGCGCGTTTCTAAATTCGAAATCATCAAGCCGTCCGAAAACGTCGTAGTAAATGAATCGGTGGCAGCGATTGGGAAGCGCGTGACGCAAGTTGATCCATTGCCACCCGGGTTCGGCAACGGCGATCATTAC
The DNA here is from genome assembly GCA_003219355.1 of Verrucomicrobiota bacterium. Lineage (GTDB taxonomy): Bacteria > Verrucomicrobiota > Verrucomicrobiia > Chthoniobacterales > UBA10450 > Udaeobacter. Next base: position 1,079 of record QHOQ01000250.1, on the reverse strand, counting down.
GACGTAAAAATCAATTTCGAATTGAGTCCAGAATAAGCGCCGGCGAATGCTAACGAGCGGTCTGTTTCGCGCGCGGAGCGGGCAGCGCCTCCGGCACTCGCCCGTGTGTTCAAACCAATGTGGTGATGAAAGCCGCCGAAAACAAACGCGGCTTTATTCCAGGGCGACGCTATCCGTTTGCGAATTTATCGTCGATCAATCGGCGCAAATGATCAGCTATCGCCTCATGATCGAGCCGTTGAATCACTTCGTTTAAAAATCCGCTGACGATGAGACGTTGCGCGACTGGAATGGAAATGCCGCGGGTACGCAGGTAAAAAAGCTCGTCTTTGTCGATCTGGCCGGAGGTGGCGCCGTGGGTGCAACGGACGTTGTCGGCGAGGATTTCAAGGCCGGGCATCGAATTCGCTTCGGAATCGTCGCTCAAGAGAAGATTGCGGACCTTTTGATAGGCGTCGGTGAAATGAGCGTGCGGCTCGACCCGGATAAGACCGCCAAAGGTGGTGCGGGCGCGAGCGTCGAGCGCGTTTTTGTAAAGAAGATCACTGGCAGTATGCGGCGATACGTGATCCTGCAATGTGCGGGCATCGAATTCCTGAGCATCGTTCGCGACCGAAATCGCAAGGAGGTCGCTGCGTCCGCCTTCCCCGATGAGGCGGCTGAGGCTCTCGAAGCGCGAATATTTTCCGCCAAGATGCAGATTCAGGCTCATGGCCGACGCGTCGTGATCTACGATTGTCGTGTTCATTTGCAAGGCGACGACGTTGGTTCCCCAGCCTTGCGCACATATGTAAGTCACTTTCGCGCCCGGGCCGGTAATTAAGTCGTTCACTCCACAGGCAAACCCGGGTGCCTGTCGGTCTAACGAACGAAACGATTCGATCACGGTGACTTTCGCGAGTTCATCGGTGACGAGCAGCAAATGCGGAAAGACGGAAGCGTTTTCGCCGTGCAACCAATGGAAAATCTCGATCGGCAGCTCGATTTCCACGCCGCGCGGCACGTAAAGAAATGTTCCCGACGAGACCAGCGCCTGATGCAATGCGGCGAACTTGGCCGAGCCGAGGATGGCCGGCTGC
>QHOQ01000228.1 GCA_003219355.1 Verrucomicrobiota bacterium | reverse complement strand
ACCGGCCATTGGCGCATCCTGCGTGATTCAGTTGTTCGAGGCAAGACCGCCGGCTGGACTTCGCGGGCAAGGCTCCGATCAGTGGGGTGATTGTAATCGTCTAGATTGAAAATTTGGAGACTCTCCGGATAGTGGCAGGTTGTTCATCCCGACGAATTCGTCCGGTGGCGGAGAATGTGGAGTATTGAAGCCGAGCGTGAAAGCCACAATATGCTGTGGCTGGCGCAGCCGTCAGCCCTTCAAATTGTGTAATTTCGCTTGTAACCCCAGTAAGGTTACTATATTGACCATTCGAGGTCCGAGATTTCGGCCTTTGCATGCATCTACACTCTCTCGAGCTTTTCGGCTTCAAATCGTTCGCCGATAAAACGACTTTCAACTTTCACCAAGGCATCACCGCGATTGTCGGGCCGAACGGCTGCGGAAAATCCAATGTGCTCGACGCGGTCCGTTGGGTGCTCGGGGAGCAATCCGCCAAGTCGCTCCGCGGCGACGAGATGGCTGATGTTATTTTTAACGGCACCGACACGCGCAAGCCTGTCGGTTTCGCGGAGGTCTCTCTCACTCTTTCCGATTGCGCAAAGGATCTGGCAGTCGACTGGCATGATGTCCGCGTAACGCGCCGCGTATATCGAGACGGCAATTCCGAATATCTGCTCAATAAAACGCCCTGCCGTCTCCGTGACATTCAAAATCTTTTCGCTGACACCGGGGTCGCGCGCGCCGCTTACTCGATGATGGAGCAAGGCAAGATCGACATGATCTTGAGTTCCCGACCAGAAGATCGCCGCGCAGTTTTTGAAGAAGCGGCCGGAATCACAAAATACAAAACTCAAAAACGCGAGGCGCTGCGCAAGTTGGAAGCGACGGACGCAAACCTTTTACGCATCGGCGACGTGATCAAGGAAGTGAAGCGCCAAATCGGTTCGCTGCAGCGCCAGGCGGGCAAGGCGCGGCGCTACCAAACATTGCACGCGGATCTTCGCATTCTTGATACCCATTATTCCCGCAAACAGCTTGACTCCTTGGAAACTGAGCTGGCCCGTTGTCACGCGGAGATCGCGCGCCTCGGCGAATCCGAAGAGGCGAACCGCGCTAGGATCGACAACAGCGAAAGCCAGCTTGCCGAGCAACGTCGGGCGCTGGAGGAAGTTGATGAACAGATCGCAGATGGCCGCAGCGAATTACAACGTCTGCAAAGCCAAATCGGTGGGCATCAAAATCGAATTCAGTTCAACCGGCAACGCGCCGAAGAGCTCACTGAGTTGATTGAGCGTTCCCGGAAAGACATCGCTGCGGCCCAGGCAAAGCGCGCCCAGCAAAGCAAAGAATTAGAGGAGGCGAATGCGCTGGTTGAAAAGACCGGCCAGCTTCTTCAAGCCAAAGAAGCCGAACTGGCAAAACTTACTCGACTCATCTCGAAATCACGCGCTGAGCGGAGCGCGCACGACTCAAAACTTGAAGCGCTGCGATCGTCACAATCGAAAAATGAGAAGCGAATTGCCGAACTGGAGGACGAGATCTCTGGACTTGCGATTCGACGCGACGCAACGGAGGAAACTCGACGTGATCTTGATGCTGCCATTTCCGAGGCGCGCGCCACTCGCGATAAAGTTCGGAAGGAGCTGGCCACCGCGCGCGCGGCGGCGGAGACCGGGCAGAAACATCTCGATCTTCTAAAGGCGAAATTGCAGGCCAGTGAGAAAACACTGCACGAACAACAAGAGCGTCTCGCCAGCACTGAAAAAAGCCTGATCGAAATCGAACGCGCGCTGGCGGAAAAAGAATCGCGCCTGGAAATTCTGCATCAACTCGATGAAGAAGGCGAAGGTCTCGCGCAAGGTTCACAAGCTCTGCTCAAAGGCCTGGATAACCCCTCGCGAATCCAGCCCGCTGTGGCAGGAGCCCTGGTTTCGAACCTCGATGTCGATCCAGAATTTATCGCTGCGATCGAAGCTGTCCTGGGTCGAAATCTGCAAGCGATTGTTCTGAAAGATGCGCAGCTGGCGCCTGAAATTATCGCGACATTGAAGGAAAAGAAAATCGGACAGGCTGCACTGGTTCTTCCGGGTTTGTCGAATTCTTCGGCCAAAACTCAGACGGCTCTTCCGCAAGAAGCGCTCGCCTGGGCGCGCGAAAAAGTGAAAGCGCCAGATTCGCTTGCGCCGCTCGTGGCGCGGCTGCTGCACAATGTCGCGATTTTTCGCGATCTGGAGGCGGCATTATCTTTCAAGAAACATGGCAGCGATTGCGCGGCCGCGACGCTCGCGGGAGAATTCATTTCAGCGGAAGGAATAGTTTTTGGCGGCAGCCGAGACGCGTCAGCCGATTCGTTACTCGAACGCAAGGCGCGCATATCAGTTCTGACCGCAGAATATGGGGAGGTCCGCGGCCAGCGCGATGCGTTGCTGCAAGAACGCGACGCTGCAAATGCAATATTCGAGAAAGCGGGAAGCGAGTTTAAAGAAACGCGTCGTCAATATGAATCTGCCGACCGTGCTCAGTCCACGTCGGACAATCGAATTCTTTTCCTGGAACGAGAATCGCAGGAAAGCGAACAGAAGATCGACCAACTTCGCTCAGAGCAGACCGTCCTCGCGCAGCAAATCCAAACTGCTGACGAGCGGATTGCAAAATTAGAAGAAGAACTGGCCTCAGAGCGGACCGCCTGGGAGATCCAGCAAAATCAGCAACTGGAGATCCAGGGTGCGCACGAAAACGCGGCAAAACGCGAAGACGAGGCCAGTGAACAGCTTAACGAACTGCGCCTTACGCTCGCCACCGAGCGACAGCGTTACGAGAACCTCATCGCACAGCGCCAGCCGATGACCGCCCGCGAAGCTGAATTGGCCGAGGCAATCACGGACCGGCAGGCGGAGATCGCCAATTTCGAAAAGCGATTGGCCGCCCAATCGCAAGAATCGAAGAGCGCCGAAGCTGCCATCGAGAAACAGAATGCAGAATGCGCCGAGCTGAAGGCGACTATTGCCGCGCTGACCGACCAGCGTGCCGAACACTCACGTGCGATGAACGAGATGGAGTCGAACCTGCGCGCAATCCGAAACTCGTTAAATGAGCTGCATGATCTGCGTTCCAAACAGCAGGTTCGCGAGACTCAGCTACAAATGCAGGCCGACAATCTCGCCGAACATATTTCGCACCGTTACCAAGTTAATCTCCGTGAAATCGTGTCCGACCAGATGGCGTTTGAGAAAACGCTGCGAGCACAATTAAAACGGCGACAAGGTGGATCGAGCGTTGCATCAGCCGATGCTAATAACAATGGCGGCGAAGCCGCATCGAAGTCAGAAGCGATCGATGTCGATCTTGAACAAATCGACGTCCAAAAGTTAATCCGCGACCTCACGACCCAGCTCGATAATATGGGCCCGGTGAATCTCGATGCCGTCCATGAGTACGACGAGCTGGAGGAACGATACAAATTTCTCGAAGGGCAAAACAACGATCTCACAAATTCGCGCCGCGAATTGCTCGATGTGATTGCGCAGATCAACTCGACCACTAGAAAGTTGTTCGCTGAGACATTCTCACAGGTGCGCATAAACTTCTGCGAAATGTTTGCGGAGCTCTTCCGCGGCGGCCGCGCGGATTTATCGTTACTCGATGAGAATGATCCACTCAACTGCGGGATTGAAATCAGCGCCAAGCCGCCCGGCAAACAACTGCAAAGCGTCTCGTTGCTGAGCGGAGGGGAGCGCGCTATGACAGCGGTCGCGTTGCTGTTCGCGATTTACATGGTGCGACCGAGTCCGTTCTGCATTCTCGACGAAGTAGATGCGCCGCTCGACGAAGGCAACATCAACTGCTTTATCCGTGTTCTGGACCGGTTCGTAAAGCAGAGTCAGTTCATCATCATGACGCACAACAAACGCACAATTGCAAAAGCGGATGTGCTTTATGGTGTCACGATGGAAGAACGCGGCGTGAGCAAACTCGTTGGCATGAAATTGACCGCTCCACGCCAAGTTACCACCGAACAAACTCCATCGAACGGATACGGCGAGACCGCTACCCAACGCCAGTTCCCGCTCGAAAGCGCCCAAACAAAACACAGCTTCGCCGCACGATAGGGAGCACAGGCTGACAGCCTGTGCCCGGCACAAAGAAGTTGCCCTCGCGATTTCAAAAAACTTTGCGCGCGATTGTCGAACTTGGGTAAAATTCCCGAATGCTTGAAACAGCGACGCGACGCAAAAAGTCCACAAGGTCGAAGGTCGCGCCGCACGAGCGCTTTCTCGAAGCCTTTCATTGGATGCTGCTCACGCGCACCCTCGAAGAAAAGCTCGTCAGTCTTTATCGCGGCGGTCTGATCACCGGCGGCGTTTATATCGGCAAAGGCCAGGAAGCGGTCAGCGTGGCTTGCGGTTTGTCTTTGCAAAAAGGCGACGTCTTCGCGCCATTGATTCGCGACCAGGCAGGGCGATCCGCATTCGGCGAATCATTGCTCGATGTTACGCGCACTTATCTCGGCTCGCGACAGGGCCCCATGCGTGGACGCGACGGCAATATCCACAGAGGCCGACCGCGCAATAATCAGCTCGCGATGATCAGTCACCTCGGCGCGATGGTTTCGGTGACGGTGGGCGCGTTGATGGCAAAACGATTCCGCGGTGAGAAAAACTTTGTCGGCTTGTCATGCATCGGCGAAGGCGGCATGCAGACTGGGGCGTTCCACGAAGGAATGAACATCGCTGCTGTCGAACAGGTGCCGCTCGTCGTCGTGGCGACGAACAATCATTACGCTTACTCCACACCGAACGACCGCGAGTTTGCGTGTCATGATCTGGTTGATCGCGCGATCGGTTACGGGTGCGAAGGTTACACGGTCGATGGAACTGATCTTTCAAATTGTCTGGATATAATCGGTGGCGCGGTGAAGCGCGCACGCGCAGGCCGCCCGCCGCAGTTGGTCGTCGCTTCCACCCTGCGCTTGTCCGGTCATGGGGAACATGACGATGCGAGTTACGTGACTGACGAGATCAAGCGCGAGCCGTTTGCGCGCGATTGCGTGAAAGTGGCCGAGCAGGCGATCATTGATCTTAATTTGGCGGACGCCGAAACGCTGACCGAGTGGCGTCGAGATGCTGCTGCACAGGTGGATCAGGCTATTTCCGCCGCGCAAAAAGAGGCCGCGCCCGAAGCCGACGAAGAAGATTGGTGCGCGATCTCCACGCGCGACCTCGTCGATTCCCTCGAATGAGCATCACCTATCTGGAAGCGATCCGCGAGGCGCAGGCGAAGTTGCTCCGCGATGACGGACGCGTTTTTATCTACGGACAGGATGTTGGCGGAACCTTCGGCGGCGCCTTTAAGGCGACGAAAGGTCTCGCGAAGGAATTTCCCGGACGCGTGTTGAACACGCCGATCAGCGAAGACGCAATGGTGGGGACCGCGATTGGAGCCGCCATCAATGGGATGCGACCTATTGTCGAAATGCAATTTGCCGATTTCTCCAGCACCGCACTCAATCAAATTCTAAACAACGCCGGCACGCATTATTGGCGGACGAATGTTTCAGTTCCGATCACGGTGCGTTTGCCCTCTGGCGGCACAAAAGGCAGCGGGCCATTTCACAGCCAGTCGATGGAATCGATCTACGCACATTATCCGGGACTAATCGTAATGACGCCTGCGACGGTGGAAGACGCCTACACCATGCTCATCGAAGCGGTGGCGATCGATGATCCGGTTGTCTACTGCGAACACAAATATCTTTATTATCATCTTAAGGCCGACAACTTGCCTAACGAAGGCTTGCCCACGGGCAGAGCACGCATCGCGCGGGAAGGGCGCGATCTCACCATTGTCACTTACAGCGCGATGCTGCACGAAGCCCTTGCGGTCGCGGAACAATTGATGAACGAAGGTTTTGAGATCGAAGTTGTCGATCTTCGCTCGGTCAAACCACTCGACACCAACACTGTTCTTGCCTCCGTCGCGCGCACTGGCCGATTGCTTTGCGTGGGAGAATCATTCCCGTGGGGCGGCGCAACCGCTGAAATTATCGCTCGTGTGACCGCGGAAGGTTTTCATTTGCTCGATGCGGCACCGCAGCGCCTGAACGCGAAAGACACCCCCATTCCATATCATCCGAATCTGTGGTCAGCGCATCGTCCAAATGCAAACGAGATCGCGCGAAAGGCTCGCGCCCTGCTTCGAGAATAAAATTTATGCCGCAAGTGCCAATTATAATGCCGCAGCTGGGCGAATCGATCGCCGAAGCCACCATTGTTGATATTAAAGTGAAACCCGGCGACGAGGTCCTTCCTGATCAGGAAATTATCGATGTCGAGACGAACAAGGCCGTCATGGGCGTCACTACACCGTGCAAAGGCAAGATCGAAAAAATCACCGTGCAGTTGAAGGAAACGTATCCAGTTGGCACGGTTCTCGGCTATGTGGAAGCGACAGAAGAAGACGCCGCCCGGTTCAAGAAAACCGTGCCAGAACCGCCAAAAGGAACAGTGGCAATGGAAATTCCCAGTCGCGAGGAACAGACTGCCGTGGCGGCGCGCCAAAGAGATGGCGAAGGTGTAAGACGCACTGGCGGGTTGCCTGTTCCGGCCGCTACCAAAGGCGCTGGATTTTTATCCCCTCGGGTGCGTGCGCGTATGGCCGAGTTGCAACTGACCAATGCCGATCTTGCCGGGATTGCTCCGACCGGTGCAGGCAACCGCATCACTATCAAGGATCTCGAAAATTTTCTGCACAAGATCGAGAACCAAACCGCGCATGAAGCTTCCGCCATTCGCGCAGGCGTAGCCGAGGCGATGCGCCGGAGTTGGGCGCGACCGCTGTCGACAATTGGTTCGTCGGTGAATCTCGATCCGGTTTTGCAAAATCGACAATCGCGCGACCCAAAGCCCGGCCCCGGCCTTTACGCATTGCGCGCCCTCGCGCTGGCGCTTGCGGAAAATCCAGGCGCAGCGGCGAAATTCATCGGAAGTCGCGTTGTGCAATCGAACTCCATCGACGTGGGCATCGCCGTGGAAGCCGAGGATGGAATTATGGTTCCAGTCATTCGTTCGGCTGACAAAACGTCGCTTGCCGATCTTACGGCGAAATACAAGGAACTTGTCGATCTTGCACGACAGCGGCGGATTTCGCCCGACATCCAAGCCGGCGGCATCGCCACCGTTTCGAATTTCGGAACGTTCGGAATGGAATGGGGCACGCCGATTCCTCTGCCCGATCAAACGCTGCTGCTCGGCCTGGGCGCCGGCAAAAAAGTTCCGTCGTGGGATGAAGCGAAAACAGAATTTGTTCCCAAGACCGAGGCGCAGATCACGTTGAGCTTCGACCATCGCAGCATCGATGGCGGCGGCGCCGGGCGCCTGCTCAAACGCGTGATCGAATTGCTGGAAGATCCAAAAGAACTGTAGGGACGTCTCTT
>QHOQ01000253.1 GCA_003219355.1 Verrucomicrobiota bacterium | reverse complement strand
CCTCGTTCCCCGATGATCTTCACGATCCGAAGGGATTGACTCCTGAGGGAACGGGTGTTCCGGTCATCATGGTTGGAAATCCTCTTCTCAAACCGGAGGTTGCTTACGAATGGTCCTACGGAGCGGTTTACACTGCGAAATGGCTCAAAGGCCTCACGCTGAGCGCGGACTTTTGGCACATTGACCTTCGATCGATTGCCTCGTTCGTTGGCCCACAGCTCATTCTCGATCTCGAGAATAGCTTCCCCGGGCTGGTGCATCGTGATCCGACAACTGGCGCTGTTACCGAGATCATCAATTCCGACCTAAACCTGACGCGCGCTGTGGTCGAAGGGGTTGATTACGAAGCGATCTATATTCTGGATTCGTCGATATTCGGTCACGGCGATTTTGGCAGATTTACCTTTACCCTCAATGGCACCTACCTCTCGCGGTTTGAGTTTCAGCCGACCCCGATTAGCAAACGAATTGGTCTTTCGGGTGGTTTTGTGAACGGCTTCTCCTTTACCGGCTCGCTGCCACACAATCGAGCCTTTGTCAGCGCGTTCTATGACGGCCCGGCTGGGACGTGGCTTGCTGGTCTCGATTTTGGCGCAACGGTCCACTACACCGGGCAATATCAAGATGATAATATCGATCTGATCGCTTTCGGCTTAAAGCCGCGTAAAGTGCGGGAGTGGAGGACGCTCGATCTGATCGCGTCGTACAACTTCAGCTTGCCTTCGCCAGTGGCGGCCCAGGTGCCTGGCTTAGCCAAGGATGGCGGTAAAAACGTGAAGATGGCCGATGGTAAGGAGAAGAACGTTCTCCCTGTCTCCTCGGCCGAATATAACCCTTGTGGATGGCGCGCCTGGCTAAATGGCACGACGGTCACGTTTGGAATGCAAAACGTCTTCGATTCCGATCCGCCGTTCGTGGCCGGCTCTTTCGAGAACAACTACGACGAATCGCTTGCCACCATCAAAGGACGATTCTGGTACGTCCAGCTAAAGAAGAGATTCTAAGTAGGCGCATTCGATTTGGATCCTCCTTTTGGCGCCGGATCGTCCGAAAACGGCTACGATGAACCAGCTTTCGACATCAAGGGGCGGTTTTGGTACGTCTCCTTAAAGAAGAAGTTTTAGATGTAGCCGGGGTCGCTGACCCCGGCCTTGAAACATGCGCTTGCGTGAACGTTTTCGTGAAGGTGGATCGGCCGCATCCACGGAACCTGGGCGAGATCGCCCAGCAACTTGGCGTTGCTCACGTGTTGGAAGGAAGCGTCCAGCGTGCGGGCGGCAAAGTGCGTGTGAACGCGCAGCTGATCGACGCGCGCAACGATAAACATCTCTGGGCAAAGACCTATGATCGTCAACTAGCCGACGTTTTCGCGATCGAGACGGAGTTAGCGCAAGGACGAAACTGAATGCCAAACGTTTTCGGTCCCCAATTTGATGTCTACTGAAGTCAAACAAGATCATGGGCTCCAGATCGCGCACATCCTTTTCATCGACATTGTCGGTTACTCCAAATTATTAAGCGATAAGCAGCGTGAGCTTTTCCAGTTGCTGAACGAGCTCGTCCGGAGTACCGCGCAATTTCGTGCGGCCGACGTCGCAGGTAAACTTGTTCGGCTGCCGACTGGTGACGGAATCGTGCTGGCGTTTTTTACCAGCGTGGACGCGCCGGCGCGTTGCGCACAGGAAATCGGCCGCAAACTGCGAGAACATCCGCAGCTGCTATTGCGCATGGGCATTAATAGCGGGCCGGTCGATGAGGTGCTTGATGTCGACGACCGCCGCAATGTAACCGGCGCCGGGATCAACCTGGCCCAAAGAGTGATGGACTGCGGCGATGCCGGCCACATTCTGCTCTCCAGGCGAGTTGCCGACGATCTTGCGCAATACAGCGAATGGAAATCGCATCTGCATGAACTTGGTCAGCTTGAGGTGAAACATGGCGCCAAGATCGATGTTGTTAACTTCTACAACGATGAAGTCGGCAACGCAGAAGTACCGGAAAAGTTCAAGCAGGCACGGGAACAGCTAGCCAGGGCCGATCGCCTCGTTGCTACTCGCCGACGCAAACGGATTATTCTTAGCGCGGCGCTGTTTGTGGCGATCGCTTCGGGGATTGTTCTTTGGACTTTCTTCCGCTGGTCATCTTCGCGGATTGCCGCTCTTCCCATTTCTGACAAGAGCATCGCGGTGCTGCCGTTCGAGAATTTGAGTGACGAAAAAGAGAACGCCTATTTTACGGATGGGGTCCAGAACGAGATTTTGACTGATCTCGCCAAGGTAGCCGATCTGAAAGTGATTAGTCACACGTCGGTGATGGTCTACAAAGCCGGCAATCCACGGAACCTGCGCGAGATCGCGCAGCAACTTGGCGTTGCTCACGTGTTGGAAGGAAGCGTCCAGCGTGTGCGCGGCAAAGTGCGTGTGAACGCGCAGCTGATCGACACGCGCAACGATAAACATCTCTGGGCAAAGACCTATGATCGTCAACTAGCCGACGTTTTCGCGATCGAGACGGAACTAGCGCAAGCCATTGCAAGTGAACTTCAGGCTAAGCTTACAAGTAGCGAGAAAGCGGCGATTGAAGAGAAACCCACACAGGACCTCGTCGCCTATGAATTTTATGCCCGAGCTGTCTCTCTGATTTACAACGTCCAGGTACCGTTCGCGGTTGACGCTCCAGAGAAGAGCCTTTTCGAGGCCGTGGATCTGCTTAATAAGGCAGTTGCTCGTGATCCCAGCTTCCTTCTCGCCTATTGCCAACTGGCGTTTACGCACGATGGGATTTACCAGGACGAGATCGATCGCACTCCCGCCCGTTTAGCCCTGGCACAATCGGCCATAGATTCTGCATTTCGGTTGCGGCCGGATTCCGGGGAAGCGCATCTCGCGCTGGGCTTTCATCTTTATGCGGGATATTCCGATTACGACCGCGCCCGTAGCGAAGTTGCTCTTGCTCAACAGACTTTACCTAATAACCCGCGAGCTTACGAGTTAGCTGGAAAAATTGACCGCCGTTCGGGTCACTGGGCTGACGCCACACACAATCTCGAGCGCGCATGTGAGCTCGATCCCCGAAACCTCCCTTACCTGATTCTGCTCGGAGGAACTTACTACGAGTTGCACGACTATGAACAATGGGCGAAAGTAATGGATCGTCTCCTCGCCCTTCGCCCAGACCGGAAGCCGGAA
>QHOQ01000227.1 GCA_003219355.1 Verrucomicrobiota bacterium | reverse complement strand
TCGGTGCAAACGCCGCAGGCGCCAGCGCGAATCACCTTGTCGCTGCCGCAATGCGAACAGACGATATCCATGAACATATTTCCAAGCGCCTCTTGCACCCGTTCGGCATGGCTGCTGCCGTTGCCCACTACTACCTGTGGTGAGCCATCGTTCGGCGAATGACTTATGATTACGTCGATCAGCTCCTTTTCGCCTGTCCGCGCCAGATCGGAGACGGGTCGATTGAGCGCCTTTTTCTCCATCTCCGGAATTTCTTTCAACGGCAATTCCGTTTGGCCACGTGTTGGTGACGTAGCTTCCTTGTAACCTTTGATGAACTGGCAGGCGAGCCAGCGAAACACATAGTCAGTGATACTGGTTGCGTTTCGAATGTCGGGATTCTTCGTGAAGCCACTCGGTTCAAATCGTTGGTAAGCGAATTTTTTCACGAGGCTCTCCAGCGGCACGCCATACTGCAGAGCAATCGAAGTGAGAGTGCCGACAGTATCCATCAATCCGCCAATCGTGCTTCCTTCCTTCGACATCGTGATGAAGAGCTCCCCCGGCTGACCATCTTCGTATAGGCCAACCGTGATGTAACCTTCATGTCCGGCGATCTCGAACCGATGCGTCAATGACATTCGCGTGTCCGGCATGCGATGCCTGATTGGCTTGTCAAGTTTACCCCGCAGCATGCCGAGTTCTTCCTCTAGCTCGAGAATGCGCTTCTCAAATTGCTCGCGCTCGATCGTGGCATCCAACGCAACATCGACGTCTTCTACCGCGCCCATGTGTTTTGTTTTGCGTGTGTTGAGCGGCGCGGAACGCTTCGAGCCGTCGCGATAAATGGCGATCGATTTCAATCCGAGCCGCCAGCCTTCCACGTACGTGTTCATGATGTCATCGACCGTAGCTGTTTCCGGCATGTTGACCGTTTTCGAAATTGCACCGCTTAGGAACGGCTGCGCAGCGGCCATCATCCGCAGGTGCGCCATGTAATTGAGGCTGCGTTCGCCTTTAAATGGCTTGAACGCGCAATCAAAGACCGACAAGTGCTCCGGCTTGAGCCCGGATGAGATTTTCGATCCATCGGTGTCAGTGATGTCCTCGATTGTATCGAACGCGTCGATGTGTGCGATGATCCGTTCGATTTCCTCGGAATTGTAACCCAGTTTCTCCAGTGCGGGTTTCACCGTCTGATTGACGATTTTGAGCATTCCGCCGCCCGCGAGCAGCTTGTATTTTACGAGTGCGATGTCCGGCTCAATCCCGGTCGTATCGCAATCCATCAAGAAACTGATTGTGCCCGTCGGGGCAAGCACGGTGACCTGCGCGTTACGATAGCCGCAGCGCTTCCCGAGTTCCGCTGTGCTTTCCCAAACTTTCGCCGCTTCCTCTTTCAAGTGCGCGAACTCTTCCGCGTCCGAAATTTCCCTCACTGCGCAACGGTGCAAATCAATGACTTCCAGCATTGACGAGACGTTGTCTTTGGCCACCGGCTTGGGCACACCGCTGGCGCGCGCATCATGATAACCGGGGAACGGTCCAATCGCCTGCGCCAACCGTGCGCTTTGCTCGTATGCTTCGCCGGTCATGATTGCGGTGATCGCGCCGCAGAGCGCCCGGCCCTCTACGCTATCATAACCGAAACCGTAGCTCATAACAAGCGAGCCAAGGTTCGCGTAGCCAAGTCCCAATGTCCGGAAAATATGCGAATTCTCCGCGATTTCTTTTATGGGGTAACTTGCGTTGTCCACGATGATTTCCTGCGCGGTGATGAAAATGCGCACGGCCGCCTTGAATCGCTCGACACCAAAGTCGCCGTCCGCAGTCTTGAACTTCATCAAGTTGAGCGACGCAAGATTGCAGGCTGTGTTATCGAGAAAAAGATATTCCGAGCAGGGATTGGTGGAATTTTGCCGATCCGTGCCTTTGCACGTGTGCCACTTGTGGATTGTGGAATCGAATTGCATTCCGGGATCGCCGCAGACATGCGTGCCTTCGGCGATTTTGCGTAGCAGCGTGCGAGCATCTTTGCATTCGCACGGTTGCCCATTGGTGACGCGACGCGTCCACCACTCGCGGCCTTCCAACGCCCCTTCCATGAATTCGTCGCTCACTCGCACGCTCAAATTTTCGTTCTGATACATGACGGAGCCGTACGCGTCACCGTTGTAGCTGCCGTCATAGCCCTGCTCGATCAATGCCCATGCTTTTTTCTCTTCCTTCTGTTTGGCGTCGATGAACTCTTCGATGTCGGGATGCCAATCTTTGAGCGTGTTCATCTTCGCTGCGCGCCGCGTTTTGCCGCCGCTCTTCACCACGTTCGCAACCTGATCATAAACTTTCAGGAACGAAAGCGGCCCGCTCGGCTTGCCGCCGCCGCTCAATTTTTCTCTTGTCGATCTCAGCGAAGTAAGATCCGTCCCCGTGCCACTGCCGTATTTGAAGAGCATCGCTTCGCTCGTCGCCAGCCGCATGATGTCTTCCATCGTATCGCCCACCCTCTGGATGAAGCAGGCGCTGCCCTGTGGATACTCGTACTGCGACGCGGCTCGTTCCGCTTTGCCGGTCTCGCGATCGTAAAAATAATTGCCGGCTCCTGCGCCTTTGCCCACGCCGTATTGATGATACAAACCGACATTGAACCAGACCGGCGAATTGAACGCGCCGTACTGGTTCAAACAGAGCCAGGTCAGCTCGTCGTAGAAATTTTCGGCAGCTTGCGCATCCGCGAAGTAACCATCCGCCAGTCCCCAATCGGAAATCGCGCGCGTGACCCGATGAATCAATTGCCGCACTGAAGTTTCTCTCCCACCTTTATGGGGATCGGTGCCGTTCCCGATGTCGCCGTAGAAATATTTTGAGACGGCTATCTTGGTTGCCAGCGCGCTCCAGCTTTTTGGGACCTCGATGTTCTCCTGCTTGAAGATAACCTTGCCACTGTCATCATTGATCTCCGCTGTGCGCCGTTCCCATTCGATTTGATCGAAGGGCGAAACGGTAGCATCACTGAACACGCGCTTAAAACGCAGACCGGTATTTTTCTTTTTTTCAGCCCTGTTTTTTTGGCGCTCGGCCAGTTTCGGCGGTTCATTAAGTGAAGCAGGCGGAATTCCGGTTCTTAGTTGAATCATGGCGGTGAAGCGGGTTGGGGTTGTGAATTAAGTGCGAATAATCGTGAACAGCGGGGCTAATAACCTGTGAAATCGAGTCAACAACAAGTAATAGCGGGCGTTGCCCAGCGGACACACAATATGCAGTACCAGAAGCCCCCGAGGCAAGCCTAAAATTGTAACATTTTTTGTATCCCCGTTTTGCGGAGATTCTGGAAAGGGATCACGACCAGCCATAACGGATTTAAAGTCTGTTCCTTCCTCGGCCCCGCCGTTTATGCGGAGACCGGAGTTTACAATAACGCCCGCGCAATTGATAATCAGCGCCGGAACACCGGCGCTTTGCGAAAAAGGGAAGGGTGGCTGAGTCCGGTTTAAGGCACTCGACTCGAAATCGAGCGTGGGGTA
Organism: Verrucomicrobiota bacterium; assembly: GCA_003219355.1. Lineage (GTDB taxonomy): Bacteria > Verrucomicrobiota > Verrucomicrobiia > Chthoniobacterales > UBA10450 > Udaeobacter. Next base: position 7,728 of record QHOQ01000227.1, on the reverse strand, counting down.
ACCCACCGTGGGTTCGAATCCCACCCCTTCCGCCATCTTGATTCTTACGAACGTTCAGATTCTCATCGACGCGAAATTGGAGGCACTATTTTTCATGGAAAACAAACTCGATCGCCCGAGCGGAAACACGCGCCGCGGCGTCGAGAAGCGAAATCACAAAGGAGGATTCCTCCCGCGCCTCGAAGAATCTATTAAAAAAACGGGAAAGGCCGCATGGAAAGAGCTTTTCCAAATCGAACAGCAGCCGGGCGTTTGCTCGCAGAAAAGCTTATTAAGTATGCCGGTCGCGATGACGTGATTGTTCTTGGTCTCCCGCGAGGCGGTGTGCCGGTTGCCTACGAGGTGGCGAAGCGATTGAACGTGCCTCTCGATGTTTTCATCGTGCGCAAATTGGGTGTCCCCGGCTTCGAAGAACTCGCCGCCGGGGCGATCGCCTCCGGCGGCGTACGCGTTTTGAACGAAGACGTCATGCGCGCCTTGCCTAACGCGGATGAGGCTATTGAATCTGTGACGGCCCGAGAAACAGCCGAGCTGGAACGACGCGAGCAAAGTTATCGCGAGGGACGCCCCGCACCGGACCTGCGCGATCGTGTTGTCATTCTGGTGGATGACGGCCTGGCGACCGGCGCAACCATGCGCGCTGCCGTCAAGGGGTTGCGACAGCGCGGTGTCGCGAAAATCGTCGTAGGAGTGCCGGTTGGTCCGCCGGATACTTGTCGCGAATTCGAGGAAGAAGCCGACGAAACGATTTGCGCGACCGTGCCCGAATTTTTTCAGGCAGTCGGTCAGTATTACGAAGATTTTCCCCAAACGAGCGACGAAGAAGTGCGCGACTTGCTCGCGCGCGCCGCGCGGGGCTTGTCCTGAGCGAAGCCGAATGGATTGACAATGAACGCTACCAAGCCCGTTCGTGAAATTGCGAAGGCGCTTACCGGCAGTGCTAACGATTACGATGCATTGCTAAAGCTTATCGGCGACGCGCGCATTATCCTGCTTGGTGAGGCGTCGCATGGGACGCACGAATTTTATTTCGAGCGCGCGGCGATCACAAAAAGGCTTATTGCAGAAAAAAGCTTCACCGTCATCGCGATTGAAGCCGATTGGCCCGATGCGTCTCGCGTCCATCGCTATGCGCGTGGTGCCAGCGATGATGTTGATGCAAATGAGGCACTTTCCGGGTTTCGCCGGTTTCCAACCTGGATGTGGCGCAATACGGTTGTCGTCGAATTCGTTGAGTGGCTGCGCGAGTTCAATCAACGTGTCGGTCCCAAAAGGGCGCCAGCCGGTTTTTACGGCATGGATCTTTACAGCCTGCACACTTCGATTGATGCGGTCCTCGGTTACCTCGAGAAAGTCGATCCCGATGCAGCGAAACGCGCGCGCTCCCGCTACTCATGCTTCGATCATTTCGGTCGTGAACCCCAGGAATACGGCTACGCCGCGACCATGGGCGCGATTGAATCATGCGAAGACGAAGTCGTAGAGCAGCTGATTGAGCTGCGGAACAAGGCAGCGGAATTTTTGAGTCGCGATGGAGAAATTGCCGCGGAGGAACTCTTCTTCGCAGAGCAAAATGCGCGGCTTGTGAAAAACGCGGAGCGATATTACCGGTCGATGTTTCGCGGCCGGGCATCATCGTGGAATTTGCGGGACCAACATATGGTCGAGACGATCGAAGCGCTGGTGGCGCATCTCGATGGAAGCCGCCAGCCAAAGGCGATCGCGTGGGCGCATAATTCCCATCTTGGTGATGCGCGGGCCACCGAGATGAGCCAGCACGGCGAACTGAATGTCGGCCAACTCATTCGCGAACATTTTGGAAGGGAAACAGTGCTGATTGGATTCAGCACGTATTCCGGGAGCGTAACCGCTGCATCAGATTGGGGCGCGCGCGCCGAACGCAAAAACGTCCGGCCCGCGCTGCCCGGGAGCTACGAAGAGTTGTTTCATGAAATTGGGTTGCCGCGGTTTTGGATCAACTTGCGCGAAAGGGGGGATAAGATCGACACCTTACGAGCGCCGCGACTGGAGCGCGCGATCGGTGTGATTTACCGCCCGGAGACAGAACGATCGAGCCACTATTTTCACGCGCGTTTGCCGGAACAATTCGACGTGCTCATTCACATCGACGAGACGCGCGCCGTCGAACCGCTCGAACGGACCAGCATTTGGGACAAGGGCGAATTGCCCGAGACCTATCCATTCACGGTGTGAAAATAATATTCCAAGGCAAATTTGGTAGGGCGCGATCGCTGGGCGCGCTGCATTGCACGGCCCGGCGGTTCGTTCCTACCAGTGACTTTCTTTGATGATGAACGAAGTGCGTATTCCAGCTGGTCGCGCGACACTCGATGGGAATTTGAGCATTCCCGAGAATGCCACCGCGCTGGTTCTTTTCGTTCACGGCAGCGGCAGCAGCCGGCACAGTCCGCGGAATCAATTCGTCGCGCGCACTTTGAACAATGCCGGACTAGGGACACTCCTGTTCGATCTGCTTACGCCGGAGGAAGAAGCGATCGACGCGCGCACTGCTGAACTTCGGTTCAACATCGGTTTGCTCGCCGAGCGGCTTGTTCACGCGACAAAATGGGCGACGCGGCAGGAGCAAACGCACGATTTGCGCATCGGTCATTTCGGATCGAGTACGGGAGGCGGCGCGGCGCTGGTTGCAGCTGCCGCCGAGGGGCCGCAAGATGTCGGGGCGGTGGTTTCGCGCGGTGGTCGCCCCGATTTGGCAGGCGAAGCATTGCCCAAGGTGCGGGCGCCGACCCTGCTCATCGTCGGCGGCAACGACGACGTCGTCATTGAGCTAAACGAGCAGGCACGCGACCGGATGCGCTGCGAAGTGAAACTGGAGATCGTTCCCGGCGCGACGCATCTCTTTGAAGAGCCGGGCGCGCTGGAAACAGTGGCTAAACTCGCAAGCGATTGGTTTCTGCTCCACGCCGCGGGCAGCGCCGGACCGCACTGAAGGAATGACGAAATCCGAATGACGAATGCCGAAGAAATGAGCAAACTCTCAATGTTCGGTAAAACGCTTTACGATTTCGACAAAGTGTTCTTCGCATTCGAGCGTCCTCATTGATTCGTCATTCAGACTTCGTGTTTCCTTCGTCATTGTCCTTATAACTCACCACGCGCCCCCACAGGCTCTTCGTTCCCCAAATTCCAGCGCGCAAACATTCCAGTTGAACGATCTGGCTGTGATCGACAAACAAGTTCACATCGGCCCCGTAGTTCTTGATGTACCACGCGAACACATCCGGATGGGCGGCTTCGAACATAAGCTTTTCCATACCGAGTTCATCGATGAATTTTGCCGGAACTTCCGTGCGCCATGGATCCACATTTTCCGTGATGCCTTCGCTCTCGATCATGATGATCTCTGCGCCGGCATCGAGAAAACGTTTCGCCTGCGCGATGGCCCAATTTGGATCGCGCGTGCCTTCCGCTTGCAACTCCGCGGCCGCGGTCGCTCCACCAGCGCCAAACTGAATTCCGACTTCCGGCTTCGCTTTCAATCCGGATCTACGCACCAATTTGATAAGCCGCAGCCAATCATCGGTCGGGATGGAAACGAAACCAGCTGAGATTTCGATCATGTCGAAGCCGAGCTTTTTGCATTCATTTACATATTGCCGCACCGCCTCGCTTCCTTGAACCAGCACGCGCTCGACAAATCCGCCCGTAGAAACGAGGACGTCATGTTTGTGGCAAAGATCGACGATCTCTCGCAAAGCTCTCTCTGACATGAGAGTAAATGAGCCGCCGGCGAATTTTAGCTTCGAACAAATCTTCCAAATAACGCCGACCGACGACCGAGTAATATGGTCCCCGGATTTCGGTTAGGCCGCGCTTGCGCGGTTTGCTTTCGCGCTCGTTGACTCGCAGAAACGGAAAACTGCGTTCAGACTCCTTCGACTTCGCTTTCATTGCTACTCACTTAAGAAACGTTGCGCAAACTCGTGCTGGCTGTTTTCCGGCTGGGCGAGGTGGATCGAGCAGTCCCATGCTCGATGTTAAAGTCGGGCGGCGAAGCCGCACATTAATTAGCATCGCCCGACAGAGCGAGCCGATCCACCTCAAAGGGCCATGCACGGCGACTCGCGAACATGCGTCAGATGTCTAAATTACCAAGCAGATTGACGCAACCACAGCATAACTTCTCTGCACTCACGACGGATCTTTATGAGGTCACGATGGCGTGCGGCTATTGGAAAGCCGGTGCGAGCGATCACGAGGCAGCGTTCCACGTTACCTTTCGGGAGAACCCGTTTGGCGGTGGATTCACGCTCGCGTGCGGGCTCGCGACGGCAATCGACTTTCTGCGTACGTTTCATTTCACCGAAACTCAAATAGATTACCTTGCCTCGCAAAACGGGAACGATGGCAGGCCGCTGTTCGGTTCCGCTTTTCTCGATCACCTGCGCAGTCTGCGACTGACTTGCGACGTTGACGCAATCCCGGAAGGAACGCTGGTTTTTCCGAATGAACCGCTGATCCGGATTTGCGGACCCATCATCCAATGCCAGCTCCTGGAAACGGCTTTGCTCAACATCTTGAATTTCCAAAGCCTCATTGCGACGAAGGCGGCACGCGTCTGTCTTGCCGCTGAGAATGATGCTGTAATCGAATTTGGTTTACGTCGCGCCCAGGGAGTTGATGGCGGTTTGACGGCGACCCGTGCGACCTACATAGGCGGCTGTGCGGGGACATCGAACTTGCAAGCGGGCCAGCACTACGGGATTCCGGTCAGCGGCACGCAAGCGCACAGTTGGATCATGTTTTTCGAAAGCGAGCGCGAGGCGTTTGAAACTTATGCCAAAGCCTTGCCGAATAATTGTGCGTTCCTCGTGGACACCTATAACTCTCTCGATGGTGTGCGCCGCGCGATCGAAGTCGCCAAACAGCTGCGTAAAGATCGACATGAAATGATCGGCGTGCGCTTGGATTCGGGCGATCGCGTGGCATTGAGCATCGCAGCGAGAAAAATGCTCAACGAGGCAGGTTTTTCAGACGCGAAAATTGTTTGCTCGGGCGATCTGGATGAATTCGCGATCGCGGAGATGAAACAGAGCGGAGCGAAGATCAACATCTGGGGCGTGGGGACGAAGCTGACCACCGGTCGGCCAGACGCGGCGCTTGGCGGTATTTATAAGCTCGGCGCGATACGGCCTCCGGGTGAACAGTGGCGGTATCGAATCAAACTTTCCGATCAACCAGCGAAAACTTCGTGCCCGGGCCTGTTGCAGGTACGCAGACTTCATGAGCAGGGCGGCGGATTCATTGCCGACGCGATTTACGAAATCGATCATGCAGCCAGCGAACCTCACGTGATTGTCGATCTTCAAACGCAGGAGCAGACTGAGATTCCGGCAAAGACCGAATATGCCGATTTGCTCATCCCAATTTTTCGCCGGGGCGACCTTATTTATCGCGTGCCGGACATTCAGGAGTCGCGTGCCTACGCACAGGAGCAACTCAGGCATGCGCCGCCGGAGATCCTGGGACTGAAGGCAGCGCGCCCCTACAGAGTCGGTCTTGAAAGTTCACTGCATGAGTTAAGATCGACATTAATTGCGCGCGCCGAGGAACAGCGATGCGAACCGAAATGAGTGCGCTGATCATTGTCGATCTTCAGAATGACTTTTTGCCAGGCGGCGCGTTGCCGGTTCCGCGCGGCGATGAAGTTATTCCACTCGCCAATAAGTTGCAGCGACGTTTCGAACTTGTTCTTGCCACCCAAGACTGGCATCCGCCGGATCACGGCAGCTTCGCGGCAAATCATCCCGGGAAAAACCCGGGCGATCGCATCATGCTCGATGGGATCGAGCAGATTCTTTGGCCGGTACATTGCGTTCAAAACACGCACGGCGCGGAGTTTGCGCCCTCATTCGACACCAGCCGAATCGCGCAGGTTTTTCACAAGGGACTCGATCCGCGCATCGACAGTTACAGCACGTTTTTTGACAATGCGCATCGCAGGGAAACCGGACTCGCCGCCTATTTAAAGGAGCGCTCGATCAAAGACATTTACCTGCTCGGGCTTGCGCTCGACTACTGCGTTAAATATAGCGCGTTGGATGCGCGGCAGCTCGGCTTGAACACGCGCGTTATCCTGGACGGATGCCGCGGAATCGGCCTTGAGCCGAACGACGTGGATCGTGCGCTCGATGAAATGAAGCGAGTCGGTGCAATTCTTCTGGAAAGCTGCGAGTTGCTCTAGGCTGGAAGCACGGTCGAGAGCGTCACTTCGCTATCAATTGTTTGTTTGAAGACGCTCTCGACTGTCGCGCCGATCTTCGATCCGTCGCGATCAAGGATCCAGCACTGCTGGCCTTCCTGGAACGGCCCACGTGCCATCACTTTAAGCAAGACGCCCTCTGCCGTGGCTGGATCGTCGAGCACTTCAGTGCAGATCGCTTCCGTCTCGCCGAAGTCGGTAAGTAGCGTCAGTTTGTCATCGATCTTGGGTTTTTGCATTGGGAACGAACCAGATCCTGCAAAAAATAATCGCCGCTCGCGATGCTGGCGAGCGTGTCGGCGGCAGCAAACGAATCACCTAAGGAATGGCCCGTTATCGCATCACGCAGATTGAAGACTACGAACCGCTCATTGGGAGGGAGAACGTTGAACGCGTCTGCGAGAAAGCCCGGAAGCTCAAGGATCTGCGCGTGGCCAATTTCAATTCCACCTATTACGGAGGCGGCGTGGCCGAGATGATTTCGTCCCTCACCCTGCTCATGAACAGCCTTGGTCTTCGTACCGAGTGGTGACTTTTTTTCGATCACGAAGAAGATGCACAACGCACTCCAAGGCGGAGAGATCGATCTCTCGAGAATCAAGAAAGAAATCTACGAACAGGTCATTTACGAAAACAGCATCCGCAATTTTCTAGAGCACGATTTCGTTATCGTGCACGATCCGCATCCGCTCCGGCTTATCGAGCACTACGAGAAAAAAATGCCCATGGATCTGGCGCTGCCACATCGATCTTTCCCGACCCAATGCCGAAATGTGGAAGTATTTACGTCGGTGGATCGACAGCTACGATGCCACCATCGTTAGCTGTCCCGAATACAAGCAGGAAATGAAACCACCGCAGCGGGTTTTCATGCCCGCGATCAATCCGTTCACCATCAAAAACCGTGGGCTAGGTGATCACGAAATCGACGAGCGCCTCGCGCACTATAACATTCCAACCGATTTGCCATTGGTGGTCCAAATTTCGCGTTTTGATCCTTGGAAAGATCCAGAAGGAGTAGTGGAAGCCTTCAAGCGCGCGCGCAAAGAAGTCGACGCCACACTTGTGTTGCTGGGGAACTTCGCGACTGACGATCCCGAAGGCCGAGCGATTTTTGAGTCCCTCTGCGCGTGCCAGGATGAGCGCATACTGATTCTGACTAGCGGCGACGACACTGCGCTGGTAAACGCGTTGCAAACCCGTGCAGCGGTCGTTCTCCAAAAATCGCTGCGTGAAGGATTCGGACTAACGGTTGCCGAAGCGATGTGGAAAGGGACACCCGTGATCGGCGGCGACGTCGGCGGAATTCGCTACCAGATCGAAAGCGGCGTGAATGGTTTTCTGGTTTCGTCGGTCGAAGAAGCCGCCGAATGCATCGTTCGCTTACTGAAGGACGAGAAATTGCGCGAGGAAATAGGACAGAAGGCTCGCGAAACTGTGCGCGAAAAATTTCTGCTCACCCGTTATGTTGAACAATATCTCGA
>QHOQ01000070.1 GCA_003219355.1 Verrucomicrobiota bacterium | reverse complement strand
AGGTGCTCTTCACTGTTCTGCGGCGTGAAGATAAATACAAAGCGAAGAGTGTTATCGACACCTTTGCTTACCGCGTTGGCGATCAGCTCGGCGCGTGGTCATATCGCGGGCTCAACGCATTCGGTTTCGGATTGCGCGGAATAAGTTTCATTACGATACCGATTATCGCCGCCTGGCTGGCGCTCAGTGTTTGGTTAGGCCACAAACAGCGCATCTTCGTGGAAGCACAACGCGGAAAACGGGTCGCGCCGTCGGGTGATATCGCTGCGCCGGAAGCTGCGTAATTTGCTTGTTCGATTAAACGGAAAACAGATTGCGCCTGCTCGCATCTGGCGCGGATCGTAATCAGCAACAAATCAAGGAGGTAAAACAATGGCAACACGAACTGGATCGGCTGTTTGGGAAGGGACTCTGAAGGAAGGCAAGGGAAACATGAAACTCGGGAGCGGCGCATTCGAAGGTCCTTACTCATTTTCATCGCGCTTCGAGGAAGGAAAAGGCACGAATCCGAAGAGCTCATCGGCGCGGCTGAGGCCGGCTGTTACTCAATGGCGCTTTCGGCGAACCTCGAGAAAGCCGGGCATCCCGCGAAACGGGTTAGCACAACCGCGACAGTGAAACTGGAAATGGTGGGCGGCGGTCCAAAGATCACGACGATCGATCTCAAGACTGAAGCGGAGGTCCCAGGAATCGATGAATCAAAATTTCGCGAGCAGGCCGAGCACACAAGAAAAACCTGCCCGGTATCCGTCGTCTTGGCAGGCGCGCAGATTAATCTCGATGCGAAATTGGTGCGCTAGGCGGATCTATTTCGCGAGTTCGTAGAGATATTCGACGAAGGACATCACTGCGCCGTCGAAGGCCTGTACCTTCGAGTTCGCCGATTCGATCACGTAATATTCGTCCGGCGCATGCGCGCCGCTGCCGTGACCGAGTCCGAAATGTCCGGCAGCGAGTTTCAGCGGTCCGCCGGTGAAAACGTACCCAGGATACGAGCCAGCGTTCCGCGGCCAGAGCAACGGATCGATTCCGAATTTTTTGTAGGTCGCGACCTGTGCCTTGATGAGCGCAGAGTCAGCCGACGTGCTCGTCGGATCGTAACCGCCGGTCATATTCACTTCGATGTCGCCGAAACCGCGCTTCGCCAGATGCGCCTTCAACGCAGCGAGAGCGTCGGCGGCTTTCATGTCGGGCACGAGACGCATGTCGATCTTCGCAACAGCGCGATGCGGCAAGATTGTTTTGCCACCCGGGCCTGTGTAGCCGCCGACGAGTCCTTCGATGTTCACCGTTGGCTGCGATTCAAGTCGTTCGTTGGCCTGTTGCCACGGCAGATCATTAATCCAATGCTGCGCGGAAAATAACTTCTTCGCCTGCGCTTCGCTCCGCACCTTCGACACTTTTTCGATCATCGTTTTCTCTTCCGCGCTCAGCGGACGTGGCTTTGGATAATTATCGATCGTGATTTCATTGCCGTCGGACACGAGCGTGTCCATGGCTTTCACCAAATGCCACGCCGGGCTGTCCACCATCGCTTTGAGAGACGAATGAATGTCCTTGGCAGGGCCACGTCCCCATTTTTCTCCGGTCGATACCAGCTCAAGTTCAATCACGCCTTTCGAGCCGAGGTTCACCGTAACAACTCCATCTAAATCCTGCGTCGCGGACGGCATGAACACACCCACGCACTTTTTTAGCGCCGCCAGCACTTCCGGGCGCCTAACGAGTTGTGGAATGTGCGGCGAACCGATTTCTTCTTCGCCTTCGGCTACCATCACCAGGTTCACCGGCATCTTCTTGCCTGCGCCGCGAATGGCATGCAACGCTGCGAGGAACGCTGCTTCCGGTCCTTTCTGGTTCACCGCGCCGCGTCCAACCACCACTTTTCCCAGCGGCGGTTTGTCCACAATTCGCGCCTCTGTTGGCGGCGACGTCCATTCCGCTGGATCGAACTGTTTCACGTCGTACATGAAATAAAGACCGACCGTTTTCGGTGCGCCTGCATCGAGGGTCGCGAACACGCCCGGTTTGCCATCCGTATTCAGGACTGTCGCCTGTTGAAATCCCGCATCGCGTGCGAGTTTCGCCATGTACTCCGCGCCCTCCGGATATCCCCGATTCTCGGCCGCGATCGACACCTGGCCGATCCAACCCTGCAACCGCTTCACCGCCTCATTATGGCGCTTCGTGATCTCCGCTTTGATTGCAGCGACATCGTTTTCAGCTGAGCAAACGCAATCAGCGCCGACGACGAGAGCGATAGTTGCTAACAGTGATAGACGTCGTGTGTTCATAACCAGAATACCTCCTTAAAGAGCCAGGCTCTCCTGCTTCGCAGTTGAACCGGCAGTGGTGGCAAGTCCACCGAATTTTTTTACCAGCTCATCGAGCTTGGCGACGTAGTAGTCAATGTTTTCGTCGCGGTTTTCGGGATCAAACTCCGAAGCGAGTCTGGCGGCCTCGTACGCGGGAACTTTCTTCGGCGTCGCCTTGACGTAATAGCTGATCTGGTCGCCGGGCTTGTAATTGCGGCCGCTGGCCAAAGCAAGCTCGTAGGCGGCGGCGCGGTTGCGGGCGGAGCCGGCGATCTTCGCACGATATTTGTCGAGCGAATCCTGGAGCGTATCGGTCTTCATTAGCATGTCGATTTTCCATTCGCGAGTTCGAATTTTTCGCTCGAATTCGTCCCGAAGATCAGCAATCGCTTCTGGTTTTCCTTGCATGATGAGCTTGATCATTTCCTCCAGGAAAACGCGCTGGAATTTTTCGAGTCCGCGCGATTTTAGCGCGCCACCTTTAATGATGACGTCTCCGTTGCGCGTCAAGAGCGCATAATTTTTTGCTTTGTAGCTGAACATGGCGTCGAACTGCTCGTCGAATTCGACTTCGATTCCAGGCGGCAATTCGTTCGCCAGACCGCGTTGAAGTTCTTCGATCTGGTCTGCTGTAACGGCAGCCGTGTCGGCTGCATTGCCTTTGGTCTTTGCAGGCGACACGCCTGCCTCTACAGAAGACGGCGGGACAAAATAAATTCCGTCGGTGTCGACTTCGATGACCTTTGCGCCATGAGCGCCTAACCAGTCGATCATCTTTTTCAAAAGATCGCGTCCGATCTGCGTCACGCGCGCGGCGGCATCGAAATCAGCGAAATGTCCCTGCGCGAACCCGAGGTAACCGTAGAAACTGTTCAGCAGAATTTTGAACGTGTTTTGCAGTGCCTGGAGGTGGTGCCGCTTCCCGGGATCTTTCTCGGCGCGCATTTTTGACTTCGCTTCCAAGCGAAACGTGCGGAGGTCGGTGAGCAAATGGCGGAAGATTTGCAATTGATCCGTTGCGGGGAAGCAATCGAATTGCAACATGACTGACGGATAGAGCGATGCAATGTCGCAGTGCCAGACGTTGCGCGCCACGCCAGTGAAGAAGATGTCGGTGTAACCGCCCTCGAATGCGCGCGCCATCGGCAGCTCGGGAATGGAATGACGTTGCCGGAAATATTCACGCAGGAAAAGCGCGTTGATGCGCGTGGCGTTGCCGCGCACAATCACGTCCTGGTAGTTGTATGGGAAAATTTGCGCCTGGATGAAGTAGCTCGGACTCAACAGCTCCGATAATGCGCGTGTTTCCCGAACACCGCACAGGGCGCGCCGTCGAAATTGTTCTGAATTGCCTATGTACGCGCGCTGCAATTCCTTGCCCGTCAGTGCTGAAATTTCCTCGCTGTCGCAAAGATCGAAATGCCGGGCGACATCGGTCCGTTCGAAACCAGCGAGGGAACGCATGCCGACATCGTAAAATTGCGCGAGCAAAAAAGTGTCAACGAAGTGGCGGCCGCCAACCGTGAACTTGGGATAATCGATTGTTTTCTCCGCGATTTGGAGTCGTGACGGTCGCGAACGGAGAAAACCATCGGCGCGTCCCCAATCGAGTTTCGTTTTCGTTTTCCTGGCGCGCTGGACCAGGTAGGGCAGATCAAACCGGAAGAGATTGTGCCCCTCAATCAGGTCCGGATCGCGTTCCTTGACGATCGCAGTGAGTTGCTTCAGCACGGCATACTCCGATTCTTCGACATTTTTTGGATCGACAATGAGCAGCTCTTCCCAGCCGGAATTGTCCGATAGCGCAATGCTCATGATGTGATCGCCGGGACCGGCGTCGGCAACGCCCGCTACAGGCTCTTCGAACGAAAGCACTTCGATCTGCATGCGTTTCAGTTCTTCGAATGACAGATCTTTGAACAAGGTACGACCCGTGGCAGTGAGATAATGCTGCACCGGATCGGAGAAGGCGAAGAAATCGCGCCCAGCGTTCTTTAGTCCATTGCGCAGACTGATCAGTTCTTTCCAGCTATCGACCGTAATCAACCAGCCATACTTGAGATCGTGTTCGAGCTTTTCAGATTCGATGCCAAGGTCGACAACATCGCTATCGCACCAGACAAATGGATGGAAAGGCTCGACGTCGGCGACGGTCGATCCGTCCGCTTCCCGGCGATAAACTTTCACTGTACCGGTTTCGCCGAGTTCAATCGCGACAATGCCGGGCGTTGGGTCGGCGCCGAAAAGCAGCGTGTTTTTCTCAAATTCCATTGTCATCCACAGATTGCTCAGATTTCGCCATCTGTCATTCCGAGCAAAGTCGAGAAATCTCTTACTGTTTCTCCGAACCGAATTAAATTGAGAGATGCTTCGACCCATTCGGCTTGCGCTTAGGGCAGGCTTTCGCTCAGCATGACAAGAATGAAGGTTCGTTTCTTCTCAATCTTGTCGGTATTAACGCTGGTCTCGGCGCTCGCAACTGCGCAACAGACACCGCAATCACTCGCCGATGCGGAACTACCGTCACTGCTCGCGATTTACAAAGACGTCCACACCCATCCGGAATTATCAGGACATGAAGAACGCACGGCGGCAATCGTGGCGAAGGAATTGCGCGCTGTGGGTTGCGACGTGACCGAAAATTTCGGCAAATACGACAAGCCAAATCTGAAGTGTTACGGAGTGATCGGCGTGATGAAGAATGGCGAGGGGGCGACAGTGCTCGTCCGTACCGACATGGACGCGTTGCCGGTGAAGGAGGAGACCGGGCTGCCCTACGCGAGCAAAGTTAATACTAAAAATGACAGCGGTCAGGAAGTTTGCGTGATGCACGCCTGCGGTCACGATGCTCATATCGCTGCCTTCATCGGCACTGCGCGAGCATTACAGCATCTGAAAGATCAATGGGCGGGGACGATTATTTTTGTGGGTCAACCGGCGGAAGAAGCAATCGGCGGCGCCCGCGCGTTGCTTAAGGGCGGGCTCTACGATCGATTCGGGAAACCGAATTTTGCGCTCGGTTTTCATGACAAGGCCGATCTTGAAACTGGCCGCATTGGTGTAACCGAAGGTTACACGTCCGCAAATGTCGATTCGGTCGACGTCACCGTCCGAGGCGTGGGCGGACACGGTGGGTATCCGCACAAAACGAAAGACCCGGTCGTGCTCGCCGCGGAAATGATTAACATGTGGCAAACAATTGCCAGCCGAGAAAATAATCCCATTGATCCGGTCGTGGTGACAGTCGGTTCAATTCATGGCGGCACGAAGCACAACATTATCCCGGATGAAGTGAAAATGCAGTTGACCGTGCGCACCTATAAAGGGGACGTGCGCGACCGTGTGTTGGCCGCGATTGATCAGATCGCGAAAGGGATCGCGGCGGCTGCGGGAATTCCTGCGGAGTGCGCTCCAATCGTCAGCGTCGCCAAAGATCAATTTACGCCCGCGACTTACAATAATCCCGACCTTACGAAGCGGCTTATCGCTGTTTGGAAAAAAGCACTCGGCGACGAGAACGTCCAGATGGTCGATCCCACGATGGGCGGGGAAGATTTTTCCGAATATAGCCTGCCGGGCCACTCGATTCCGGCGGTTGATTTTCACTTCGGAGCAGTCGAGCCAGCAAAGATCGCGGAGTACAAACAGGCAGGAAAAGAATTGCCAACCCTGCATTCGAGCAAATTCGCGCCCGTGCCCGAACCGACGATCCGAGTCGGAATTATCGGAATGACGACCGCGGTGTTGGAGTTGATGAAGAAATAAAGCCGATCTGGCTGATGTGTTTCTGGCGGGGCAAAATCTGGAGCCGTCACAGCTGCGTCGACGGCAGATTTATTTTACCTTGATGTTCTTCCGCAGATAAGTGGGAACATCGAGATCCTCGCCTTCCACGATGGTCGGTTCACTTTTTTCAAAGCGACCACGCGTAACCGGCTCGAACTGCAAGACTTCCTGTTTCGCCTGCACATTTTTTTCAGACGGTGGTTTCTCCTCTTTCGTCAACGCCGGCTTCGTCTGCTGGGTAATCAAGCGCGGTTCAGATTTATTTAGCACAGGTGGCGCCGACGGCAGGGGCGTTTCGCCGGTCGCCGCTTCCTCAATTGGAATCGTCTCCGCAGGCTGGGACCCGTCCACTGAAGTTCGTCCCAGCTCTCCGTCGACTTTCGGAGAAGCGTCCTCAGATTGCCCCCAGACGGGCGGTGTCGCGGGTGCGCTATTCTGGTCCGGATAAATCTGCTCCGGAATAGAATCCTCGTCCGCTGCAAGCGAACTAATGATTGTGACGCTCAGGCGGTCTCCCATCCGCCCGTCCACGGCCGTGCCGAACAGAATCTGCGTCTGCTCGTTTACGTGACGACCAAGCTCCTGCATCAGGATTTCTACTTCGGATAACGTCATTCCGGGTCCGCCTGCCACTTGAACTAGGACACGGGCCGCGTCCGCCAGCATGCGGCCCCGATCCATCAGCGGATTTTTGAGCGCCTGTGCGAGAGCGTCGTGTGCGCGATTGGCCGAATCGGATTCACCAAAACCAAACAAGCAACGACCATTGCGGCTACGCAACGCGGCAAGCAAGTCATCGAATCCGATGCGGATGAGCCCCGGCCGCTGAATGAGATTTACAATGGAACGAACGCTTTGACTGATCATGATATCCGCTGTCGCAAAAGCCTGATGGATTCCGGCTTTCGGCGCGACCATGTCGCCGATCTGATCGTTCTCGAAGCAGATGACCGCGTTGGCGATCTCGTTAAACCGGGCGAGCGCCTCCCGCGCTTGTGCACCACGGCGTTTACCCTCGAAAGCAAATGGAAGAGTGGCAAACGCAACGACAAGCGAACCGGCTTCACGGGCGAGTTGCGCGACATATGGCGCGGCGCCCGAGCCAGTGCCGCCACCGAGGCCAGCGCAAATAAAAATCATTCTGGCGTCTGCGAGCGCTTCGCGGATTTCGTCAGCCGATTCCACCGCTGCTTGATAGCCTAGCTCCGGGTCGCCGCCCGCGCCCAAACCACGGGTTACAGAGCGACCGAGTTGCACTTTATGCGCCGCCACCGAACTGGCCAGTGACTGCACATCGGTATTAATCGCGACCGCATCGGCTCTTTCCAAGCCATCGAGTACAATCCGATCGAGCGCATTCAAACCAGCGCCACCAATGCTTACAATCTTGATTGGAATAAATCCCTCCTGCCGTTCGGGCAAACTGTAGTTCTTGCTGAGCTGAATCATTGGGTCGCTTCGATGTTATTGATTGTCTATTTTTTATCTCATTCCGCTAAAGAATTTGCCGAAGATTCGTCCAAACCTTCGCCGTGGGCGATCTGTTTGCACAGCTTGCGCGTATTTGATCAAACCGATCGCGGTCGAAAATTGCGGGTTTTCCACCGCGGAAGTCAATCCCGACGCGGTTTGCGCGTGCGCTACGTGCGCGGGCATTTCGAAAATTTCTTGCGCGAGATGATCGATACCGTTGAGAAGACTGCATCCACCCGTAATGAAAATACCGCCACCGAGGTAATTAATGAATGGTTCTTCTTCGAGCCTGCGTTTGAGGAGTTCAAGATTCTCCTGCAACCGTAAGTGAATGATCGTGTTTAGAGTCTCGCGCTCGATCTCCTTCCCGGCAAAACCGGAGTCGTCCTTTAATAAAATTGTCTCGCCGGGAAGACAATTTCCGAGGACGCAGCTGCCTTCCTCGATTTTTAATTTCTCAGCGCGCGCCATTGGAATTCGCAGTCCCATCGAAATGTCATTTGTGATATGGTCGCCGCCCACCCCAAGACAACCGCTTTGCTTGACCACGCCATCAGCGTATAAAATGTAATCGCTCGTGCCGCCGCCGATATCGATCACCAGCGCGCCGAGATCTTTTTGGTGCTGTGTCAGAACCACTTGCGCAGAAGCAAGCCCGCCAAAGACAACGTCCTCGACGTCGAGCGGCAACTCTTTCACACATCGGATGGTATTCTGAATGCGCGTGCGCACGCCGTGGATGATATGAAAATCGGCTTCTAATTTTTGCCCGAGCATCCCGACCGGATTAAGCACGCCGTCCTGTCCTTCGACGTGGTAATGCTGGATGATCGAATGCAGAAAGGCATTTTGTGCGGGGATGCTGACCTCCCGCGCACTAATTTTTACATCTTCGACATCCTGCTCATCAATCTCATCGCGGTCTTCGGGCAGCATCACACAGCCGCGGTTATTGAAGCTTTGAAGGTGCGACCCAGCAACGGCGACGTATACGCTCCGAATCATGACGTCGCTTTTTTGCTCGGCGTCGACTACCGCTTCGTGGACACACTTCATCGCCGTTTCAAAATCAACGATCTCGCCTTTACGCACGCCACGTGACGGCGTCTGACCCACACCAAGAATTTTGATCGCGCCATCGGGACGGCTTTCACCGACGACCACGCAAATTTTCGAGGTCCCAATCTCAAGGCCAATCATCAAATTGCTGCTCGCCATCGCTATTAGCCTTTCTTTTGCCGCGAGACCGAAACTGCTTTGGGGATCGGCGTCAAACTTGTGCGCACTTTCGCCGGCGATGGCGCGGTCTTTGCCAGCTCGTGCACTGGAATTGCTTTCAAAATGCGCGGTTCCACAGGGGGTTCAATCGTGTCATTGATGACGGCGGCCGGCGGCTTCGTGAACGTCACGGGGATGTTTCGCTGAACAAGCAAATTCACCGTCTCGAGTTCCTGTTTTGAATCATCGCAATAAACAAGAAATTGTTCGAGACGCTGTAATTGTGCCTCGAGATCATTTAATGCAAACGTGACCCGTGTGTGGTTCTTGTCGCTCACCACCAGGCAATACCTTTTGGAAACATCAATCTCACGGATCTGAAATCTCATTTGCATAAAACTACGCGTGCTCAAGCGGAGCAACTCGAGCGCCGTTTTTGCTTCGGGTGATTCGACGACTTTTCCCGCCTCGAGCGATTCACTCGAGCATCCTGAAATGAGCGGCAATCCCAGATATTCGGGCAACAACTTCTTTTCTTTCATCAAAACACCTCGCGCGTCCACAAGAAAAGCAGCATCTGACACAAATGGATCGGAAACTTGTTTTTCGCCCGTAATCCACGCAACCGGTTTTCGCTCAACCACACGAATATCGATCTCCCCTGGCAGTTTGCGTACAACCTCCACTTCATCGACTTGTGGAAGCCGCTGCAGACTCTCGCGCACGCGCCCCAGGTTCATACTGAAAATGTTTTCACCTTCGCGCAGATCGGCCACTTTCAGGATCTGCTCGCGCTGCAACGTACCGTCCGTCTGCAGCTCGATTGTGCGCAACTGATAGTCCTGATTCTCGAAGAAAAAGCGTTTTGCGCCTTCGCGTGCACCGATATAAATGGCAGCACAGAGCCCGGCCAGGAACGCTAATTTGGAGAAGACAGCCAGAACCTTTCGAGCGCGATGCTGCGTGGCTCTGCGGGAGCGAACCTTAACATCTAACAAGTGCTGCTGACGTCGTCGCTGGTGCAAATTGGAAACGCGCCGATTGCCTGTCCGGCGACGTTTTTGAGCAACTTTCATCTGCGAGCTCCCTCCGTTCTGGACCGCGAAAGTGCAATGATGCGCGCACAAAGATCGACATAATTAATGCCCGCGGCCGCAGCGGCTTCGGGCAGCAGGCTCGCCTCGGTCATGCCGGGAATCGTGTTTACTTCCAGAACGGTGGCCGCGTCGTTTTCGGGCAAGAGAACATCGACGCGGGAGTAAACCTGCAAACCAATGGCGCGATGCGCCTTCAAGGCAAGATCTTGAATCTCCTTGGTTTTGTCATCATCGATCTTTGCCGGACAAACATGCTCAGCGCCACCGCCAGCCTGTGGATTCAGAAAGGGATACTTGTTTGTGAAATCGTAAAAGCCGCCCTTCGGAATTATCTCAAGAATCGGCAAGGCTTGATCACCGAGGATGCCAACCGTCAATTCCCGGCCGGGCACAAATTGTTCTATCAACAATTCACCGTCGTATTTCGCCGCTTCCACCAAGGCGGAATCGAGCTCACGCTCGTCCTTCACGATAACAACGCCTACGGTCGAGCCTTGCCGCGGCGGCTTCACCACGATTGGCAACGGAATCGTCGGATCCTGACCCGACTTCACCACTTCCCAATACGGAGTCGTCACATTGTTTTCGCGAAATTTCTCTTTCGAGAGGATTTTGTCGAAAGCGATGCAGCTCTCTTTTATCCCATCACCGGTGTAAGCGACACCGCGATCTTCGAGAATTTTCTGCAGTTGGCCATCCTCCCCGAAAGTTCCGTGAATCGTAAGAAACGCGAGGTCGACATCTGGGGGCAGTTCGAAATTTTCATCCCGTACATCCACATCGACTACTTCGACGCCTAACGAACGCAAAGCCTTTGAAACGCCATGTCCGGTCGCGAGTGAAACCTCGCGTTCCGAGCCCGGTCCGCCCATAAGGACGGCGATTTTTCTGGGTAGCGCGTCGTCCCTCTTCATGCTGGTTCTCCCACAATTTGAACTTCCGTTTCCAGCTCAATCCCGCGTCGCGCTCGCGCCATGGTTTTGATCTTTTCGATCAACTCAAGCATTTCAGCTGCGGTAGCACCGCCGTCGTTGACAATAAAATTGCCGTGCACTTCCGAGACGCGCGCCTTGCCGACGCCCGAATTTTTCAAACCCAGCTCTTCAACCAATTGTCCCGCTGGACAATTCTGCGGATTTTTAAAAATGCATCCGGCGCTTTTCGCAATTGGCTGCGAGGTGCGGCGCTTTTCCTGCGATGCGTGCAATTTTCGCGCGATCTGTTCGGCCGGCGCAGGCTGGCCGCGAAAGACCGCGGAAACTGCAAAATTGTTTTCAAGCAAAGGAAAGCTGCGGTAATGCACTTCCAGCTCGTTTCGCGTTTTCGTGTGCGGATTTCCTTCGACGTCGAGATAACGGACACGCACGACGTTCTCAAAAGTTTGTGCGCCCATCGCACCGGCGTTCATGCGTAAACCGCCCCCGACAGCGCCGGGAATGCCCTCCATCCATTCCAGGCCACCAATCCCAGCTGCCTTACCCGCGTAGGCAATATCCTTTAATTTCGCGCCGACACCCGCTGTTATTTCATTGCCATCAACCTCAATCTTGTCGAAATCGCCTCCGCGGGGATGGACCACAACGCCCCGAATGCCACCATCGCGCACTAGCAAATTTGAGCCACGGCCAATGACGAAAAGCGGAAGACCTTCAGCCCGGCAAGAGCGGATCAATTCCGCAAACGCGTTCTCGTTGCGTGGTTCGACCCAGAATTGCGCCGGACCCCCCACGCGCAAAGTGGTGTGTTTCGAAAGCGGTTCGTAAAGCCGTATTTCGCCCTCTTCACCAACAATCGCTTTCAATTTCTCCGCAATCACGAGATCAGCGGCCAAGATGGACAATTGCTCGTGAATATTGCCCGCACCCAAGCTCAAAACGAGATCGCCGGAGTCGAGCATGTTTCCGATATTGCGATGGACCCATTCGAAACGCGGCTGATAACTTACTCCGCGATGTCCATGACGCGCGATTTCGTCAGCGATGGTTTGGCCACTGATGCCAGGGATTGCGGTCTCGTTCGCGGCATAGACATCAGTCACAACAACGTGGTCTGCCTCATCAAAGGCGCCTCCAAATTTATGGCACAGCGCTTTGGTTCGCGAAAAACGATGCGGCTGAAACATCGTGAGGACGCGTTTGCTGCGCGTCGATCTTGCCGTCTTGAGCGTAGCTCGAATTTCACTGGGATGATGCGCGTAATCATCGACCAGCAGAAAATGATCGCTGGCATATTTTATTTCGAACCGCCGCCGAGCGTGCTCAAATTTGCGAAGGGAATCGGCAACTTTCTCAAACGGAATCCCAAGTTCGCTCGCCAGCGCGATTACCCCGATGGCGTTGTGGATGTTGTGCTGTCCGGGAACATTCAGCAAGGCTTCACCTAGTCGTTGACCCCGAAGATAAACACAAAAAACCGATGCAAAATCGCGCAATTCAATGTCGGTGCCGCGATAATCGGCGTTTTCAGAAAATCCGTATGAGACTGCAGATTTTCGCTGAGCGCACAATCGAGCCGCATTGGCGTCATCTGCGCTGTAGAAAAGTATCCCAGTAGTTTGCTCGATGAGCTGAGCGAAAACTTTTTCGATTGCGGCAAGATCAACATAAAAATCAAGGTGCTCCTCTTCAATGTTCAAAATGAGGGCGTGCTCTGGGTGAAAGCAGCGCAGCGTCCCGTCGCTTTCGTCGCCTTCCGCAACAAAATATTCGCCGAGCGGATCCCAATGTGCATTGCTTCCGAGAATCGGAATTTCCGCACCGACGTAATGCGATGGATGGAGGCCAGCTTCGCGCAAAACGTGCGCTGTCATCGCAGAGGTAGTCGTTTTTCCGTGCATTCCCGCGATGAGGATCGCGCGTTTTGTTCTCATAATGGCGGCAAGCGCCTCCGCCCGCCGCACGGCTGGCTTCGCGAAATCACGTGCGCTCAAAAGGATCGGATTGTTAATCGTGATCGCAGAGGAAAAGACAATGAGATCGGCGTCGCTGGCGTCGTCCGCATGATGGTTCTCGTGAAAACGCAGACCGAGCCGTTGCAATCGATCCGTCTCCACGGTGCTAGTTTTGTCGGAGCCGCTAACCTGATGCCCAAGTTCGAGCAAAAGTGCCGCGATACCGCTCATCCCGCTGCCTGCCACCCCGACAAGATGAATCTTATGATGCTCGCGCGTGAGCAATTTCGGAAGGTCAAGCTCAGAACCGTGCTTCATGGGTCATATATTTCTCCATGGTTGTGACCATGAGCCCGGCCGCGTTTTTCGGCGCGAGTTGCGAAGAATTCGCCGACATCTTTCGGATCCGCTCCGGGCTCTCGATCAACTCACGAATCTTGCGCGCAAGCAATTCGCCAGAGATCTCTGACTCCTTAACGAGAATTGCCGCCTGAGCGCGCGCATAAACCTCCGCGTTGCGCGTCTGGTGATCGTCTGCCGCATAAGGAAACGGAATCAAAATGCCCGGCAGCGAAAAAGCGGCGAACTCGGCAAGACTCGCCGCTCCGGCTCGTGCTACGATAAGATCGGCGGCACTGTAAACTTCCTCCATTCGATGATGAAAAGCGGCGATGTAAGCCGGGATTTTTTCGCGACGATAATTATCCGCGACAAGACGCTCATCGCGCGCTCCTGAAAGGTGGATTACCTGCAGCAGCGTGTCGTGCAAAAACGGCAGCGATTTGATGACGGCTTGATTGATTCCGCTAGCCCCTTGGCTGCCGCCCATTACGAGCAGCGTGGGTAAATCGCCCCGCAGTCCGAGTCTTTGACGCGCAACCTGTCGATCCAAAGGTTTCAGCTCCGTTCGGATAGGCGTGCCGGTGACTTCTGTGCGCGCTTTTGGAAAGAACGGCGCGCATTCCTTGAAGCCAAGCATGACAGCGCGCACCATGCGTGCGGTTAATCGATTGGCTTTCCCCGGGATGGCATTTGATTCGTGAATAAAGGTCGAAGCACCTCGCATCCGTCCAGCCAGCAAGGGGGCAGTGGAAGTGAATCCGCCCATGCCAAGGACCACCTGCGGTTTGAATTTGCGGTAGATGGATCGGCAAAGGGACAGGCTTTCGTAGAAGCGGCGAATGAAACCGAGAATTGCAGGCGAAAATGGTGAAGGTAACCCTACGGTCGGCAATTTCTCGAATTGGAAATTCGCGCGACCGGAAAGGGCGAGCGCGTCAATTTCTTTTTCTGAAACCAACAGCATGACTTGATGGCCGCGATCGCGCAGCACTTCGGCTACAGCTATGCCGGGGAAAAGATGCCCACCGGTGCCTCCACATGCGATTACTGCATTCATAAGTTAATCGTTGATCCTTCGTTCAAATCCGTGGCGTCATTCGAACTTGCACGGCCGTGCGTTTCTTATGCGGCGGTTCAAGAATGCCCTGTCGATAGATATTCAGCAACAAACCGATCCCGAACAAACAAGTGACGAGATTCGACCCTCCGTAACTGATAAAGGGCAGCGGTAGGCCTTTGTTTGGCAGAAGCGACGTGGTTACACCAATGTTCACAGCGGCCTGCAAAGCTACAAGCGAAACAACGCCGCAGCCGAGGAGCAAACCGAAACGGTCCTTGGCATGCAGCGCGATCATAATCCCGCAAACAATGATGGTCACAAACAAAAAGACTACGAGCAAACTGAACCGCAGACCGAGCTCTTCTCCGATAATCGGAAAAATAAAATCTGTGTGCGCGTACGGCAGATAAAGCATCTTTTGACGACCATTACCCAAGCCAAGCCCTTCCATTCCACCGCTGCCCCAGGCGATTAGGGCCTGCATCTGCTGCAAACCGGCATCTTCTTTGAAATCTTGGGGATGAAGAAAGGCAGAGAGTCGGCCCATTCGTTCCGACATTTGTGTAGCGACAACCAGAATAGCACCGAGGCCGACAAACGATATGATGCCTAGCCACAGAGTATTGACCCCGGCGACGAACATCACGACAAAGGCGGTTGTTCCGAGTAAAGCCGTGGTTCCAAGATCGACTTCACCAAGAACAAGTGCAGCCAGCAAACTGACGATTGCGATCGGAATGAGGAAACCATAGGTCACGCTATTGCCTGCTTTTTCGTACCGCGAAAACCAGGCCGCGAGGAAGAAGATCGCGGCGAGCTTTGCCAATTCCGAGGGCTGCAAAGTAAGTTGACCCAATCCCACCCAGCGGCGTGAACCGTTGATTCGCATCCCCAGGGGCGGAAAATAGCAGAGCATCAGCGCGATCAGGGCGAGCGCAAACCAAAGCCACCACGTTCGCTGCCAGAAGTGGTAGTCGATCAACGCAACGAAGATGCAAACTACCAGTCCAATCCCGAACCAAATCGACTGCCTCTTGATGAAAAAATAAACATCTCCATGACTATCGCGCGCAAAGGCGCTCGTGCTGAACAGCATGACGATACCGATGACGAGCAGCCCCAGCACAGCCAGGAATAGGATATAGGCGCTCTTACGATGCATGATCAATGGAGTGAGCAAAGCGCTTTCGGCAGGAAGCGCATCCGCAAGTCAAATCGTGCTTCACTCTTTCCTCGCTTTTGCTTTTGCGGTTTTGCTCGGAACCAGCAGCTTTTGTCCGATCTTCAGTTTGCGCGGGTCCTCGATCTGATTGAGCGCAAGCAGATCGTCATAAGAAACTTTCAGTTTCTTTGCGATCGTCACCGGATTATCACCTCTTACTACAGTATAAACTTTTCCCGAGCGCGTGGGCTCTTTCACCTGTTCGGCTGATTTCGCACGCTCGTCTTTTGCGGCGGACTTCGTATCACGAAGCGTGGTTTCCTTTTGCACCACCGGAAATCGCCGATTCGAAGCATCCGAGTCGATTACGGGCGCAACGCTCGCGGTTGGATTGTTTTCCGTATTCACCGGAGCTCCCGCTATAAAGGAAGTCTGCCGCGTCTTAATGGCATTAAAGGCGATGATTCCAGAAACAGCCACCACGTGAAGAAGGAGAACGATCAGTAATGCCCGAGACAGCCTCATGTTTGGCTCCGACATCTCTTCGTAGTCCACTTCGGCGGATGCGCCGACAGAGCGCCGCGCGGTTGCAGCCCGAAGTTTTTTGGGTTTGAGGAACTTTGGTATCTTCATGGTTCTAGCGGGGGCAGAGCTTGCACGAGGGCGCGAAATTGATCGCCTCGATCGGCGTAGCTTTTGAACATGTCGAAAGACGATGTACCGGGGGAAAAAAGAACAACTTCGCCTGGCTTGGCGACTGCATGTGCGCGCTCGACTGCATCCACAAGCGAATTCGCAATTTCGGAGGTGACCGCGCCGCTCCAGGAGCGCCTGATGCTCTCGGCTATCTCGCCGATTAAGATCGTCGATCTGACTTTTTCTTTCACCAGGGCTCGAAGTGGATGGAACGTGAATCCCTTGTCCTTACCGCCCGCGATGAGGATTACCGGCTTGCTTTGCGCGCGCAGCGCCTTCTCCACCGCATCGAGGTTGGTCGCCTTGGAATCGTTTACGTAACCAACGCCACCGAGTTCGCGCACGAATTCGCAGCGATGCGGACGCGGCTCATAAGCACTGAGCGGCGGCACCATCTCGCGAAATGACAACCCCCGCGCCATCCCCGCGGCAAGTGTTGCCATCAAGTTCTCGATGTTATGCAAACCGCGCAGTTTCGTATCGGATAACCGCAGAACAGTCTCGTTTCGATAAACAATCGCTCCTTCGGCCAGACGAAAGTCCGCTTGATCAACATAAGCACTAAACGTGATTGTGCGTGCGCGAATCCCGGGCACCTTTTCGATCGCATTGACAACTGCGACGTCGTCGCCGGTTTGATTCTCGAAAATGCGTAGTTTGGCCGCGCGATAGTCGGCTACGGAGCGATAACGGTCGAGATGATCGGGAGCAAAGTTGAGCCAGAGACTGATCGATGCCCGAAAAGTCTGGATGGTTTCGAGTTGGAATGAGCTGACTTCAACCGTGAGCACGTCGAATTGCTTCTTCTCACGCGCTACTTCGGAAAGTGGTTTGCCGATATTGCCGCAGGCGATTGTTCGCTGCCCGCACGCATTCAACATCTGAGCGAGCAACTCAGTCGTCGTCGTCTTGCCGTTCGTGCCCGTGACCGCGATGACTGGAATTTCACAGGATCGCCAACCAAGTTCGAGTTCGCCGATCATGGCGATCTGGCGTCCGGAAAAGTTACGCGCCAGTCGAGAAGCCGGATCGATACCCGGACTCAAGACAACCATTTCGTAACTGGATGAATCTTCATCCGCCGCCGTCCCACCGATCACGCGAACGCCGTGTGACCGCAGGTTATCAATGGTGGACTTGAGTAAATTCTTTTCCTCAGCG
This sequence comes from Verrucomicrobiota bacterium, assembly GCA_003219355.1. Classification (GTDB taxonomy): domain Bacteria; phylum Verrucomicrobiota; class Verrucomicrobiia; order Chthoniobacterales; family UBA10450; genus Udaeobacter. The sequence continues at coordinate 2,396 of QHOQ01000070.1, read as the reverse complement.
TTATCGAGGACAGTCACCTGAGCGCCCTCCGATCTGAGCAAGAGCGCAGCGGCGGCCCCACTTAAGCCTGCTCCAAGAACGGCGATATTCTGATTTTTGTAGCGCAACTATTACCTCAATTTCAATGTCGCTAAACCGAGTAGGGCGAAGATGATCGAGAGAATCCAAAACCGAACAATGACCGTATTTTCCTTCCAACCCGTCAGTTCGAAATGGTGATGAAGCGGAGACATGACAAAAATCCGTCTACCCGTCAGTTTGAAACTTATCACCTGCAAAATCACTGAAACCGCTTCGATGACGAACATGCCACCAACGACGATTAAGAGCAGTTCCTGTTTACAACAGATCGCCACGACGCCGACCATCCCGCCGATAGCGAGCGATCCAGTATCACCCATGAAAACTTTGGCCGGGTGACAGTTGAACCAAAGAAAGCCGAGACCTGCGCCGACTAATGCGGAACAAACCACGGTGAGCTCTCCGGCAAAGGGATAAAATGGGACCTGCAAGTATTCCGCGATCCGAAAATTTCCGGCCGCATAAGAAAGCAGCGCGTAACCGAACGCCACCGTGATTGTGCAACCGATCGCGAGACCATCGAGCCCGTCAGTCAAGTTGACCGCGTTCGATGAGCCGACAATAACGAGCGCAAAAAAGACAAAGGTAAACCAGCTCATATTGGCGATGACTGGTGCTTTGAAAAACGGCACGTAGAGCGCCCGCGCCTGCACTTCCAGCAGCGGACTGCTTAGGAAAACGCTCGTAACAACGGCCGCGAGAGCTATTTGGGAAACGAGTTTGAGTCGACCGCTGATGCCCTCGGACTTTTTCTTGGTGACCTTGAGGTAATCATCAACGAATCCGAGGACGCCGAGATAAATCATGCTGAACAAGGCGAGCCAAACGAAGCGATTGTCAGGACGGGCCCAGATTAAGCTTGATACAAAAACCGCTCCAATAACGAGCACGCCTCCCATCGTTGGCGTCCCTTGCTTTCCGCCGTGCAATTCTGCAAGACGATGAACTTCTGCTGCGGCCCGAATTGGTTGTCCCAGCTTCAGTGCGATCAGTTTTCGAATAATGAAATTTCCGAAAATCAGCGTGACCAGGAAAGCCGTCACCGCCGCCGCGACAGCTCGGAATGTGACGTAAAAGAAAACGTTGAACCCGATAAACTGGTCGCTGAGACGATGGAGGTAGTACATCATGGCGCCACCCCAACGGCGAATGGCCCGTTGCTAAATTCCTCCATCACGCGTTCCGTTCGCGCAGCGCGGCTGCCCTTAATCAGGACCAGATCACCTGGCTCTGCGATCTCGACCAAAACCGCCGCGGCTTCCTTTGCTGATGTAACCGCTCTGGTCTTTTCTAAACCGGCACGTTCCGCCGCGCGAACAATCGCGGCTGCCACCTCCCCGATCGCGATCAGATAATCGACGCGGAGGGCGGCGGCGGTCTCGCCAATTTCCAGGTGACGGCGCTCCGATTCATTACCTAGCTCTCTCATTTCTCCGAGCACAGCGATACGTTTTCCGTCCGCATCCAGTTCCACCAGCGTGCGCAGTGCCGCTTTCATGGAATCAGGATTTGCGTTGTAGCTATCGTCGATAAACTGCACGCCATGAATTTCCTTGATCTGCAAACGCGCCTTCGTGAGTGGAGCGGCAGCCAAACCGGCAGCGCAATCCTCGAGCGAGAGGCCAAAGATACGACCGGCGGCTACGCCCAGCAGCGCGTTTTGCACCATATGTAAGCCAGGTACCGGCAACTGGGCGCGGCAGCGATGGGCACCCTCAAGGATCGTGAAATCGGTTCCGTTCGCGCTCTGCGTGATTTCGCTGGCGCGAACTGTCCCCGCCGTTGTACCCGCCAAAATTACTTTGGCGCGCGCGCGCGCCGCGATGCCCGTCGAAAACGGATCGTCCGCATTCAGAATGACCGTTCCCTCGGGGTCAACGGCGCGCGCAAGCGAACCTTTCTCGACTGCAATCGCCTCCCGCGATCCCATGAATTCGATATGGGCAACACCAACGTTCGTAATGATGGCGGCGTCGGGCGCGGCCAGCTTCGCCAATACCGCGACCTCGCCCGGATGATTCATTCCGATCTCCCAAACAGCGACTTCATCCTGCGACGTTGCCTCCAATATTGTCCGAGGAAGCCCGACATGATTATTGAAATTACCCTGCGTCTTTGTAACGTGGAAACGACGGCCGAGAACCGCGGCAGTGAAATCTTTCGTGCTTGTCTTGCCGTTGCTTCCAGTAATTGCGACCACCTTAAGCGATAGCGACTTCCTGTAATTAGCCGCCAGGTTTTGATACGCCTGTAAGGTATCTTCCGTCCGGATGAGCGCGAAATTCGCTGGAATTTTTCCGATCCAATTAGAACGC
>QHOQ01000252.1 GCA_003219355.1 Verrucomicrobiota bacterium | reverse complement strand
AAAGTGCGATCCAAGTGGTGCAGGTCATTGCACGGAGAGCTTCGACCCCGGGGAAGAGTACCCTCGCCACGATCATCGGGATTGCTCTCGCCCTCTTCGGCGCAAGCGGAGTGTTTGGACAGCTTCAGGATGCGTTGAACACGATCTGGGGCGTAAAAGCCAAACCGGGGCTTAGCATTTGGGGATTTTTGCGAGCCCGCTTTTTGTCCTTTGCGATGATTGCCGGAGCCTGTTTTTTACTGCTGGTGTCGCTTGCGATCGAGGCGCTGCTAAAAGGGTTTAGCCATTACATTCAAGCAACATTGCCCGGCGGTCTGACTATTGCTGTCAGCTTTTACTTGATCTTTGATTTCGCGGTAGTCGTCGCACTTTTCGGCATGATCTTTAAGATTCTTCCGGACGTGAGAACGCGATGGCGGGATGTCTGGGTGGGCGCTATCATGACGGCCGTTTTCTTTGTGATCGGCAAGTGGGCGCTCGGCTTATATCTTGGCAGCGGTACGGCTGCCTCAGCTTATGGCGCAGCCAGCTCGCTAGTTACCCTGCTTCTCTGGGCTTATTATTCGTCGCAGATTTTACTCTTCGGCGCCGAGTTCACGCAGGTTTACGCAACAGAATTCGGAGCGCGAATCAAACCAGACAAGTTCGCTGTGCAAGTCGAGCATAAAGAAGTGGAATTGCCGCGCAGCCCGCCCCTTTAACAATTACCAAAGTCAAATATCGCTCTTCCGTGATGAGGCCGAAAAGTCCGTGCGCTTCATCGGCGATTCCGGCAGTGAAATAGACTCCGGCGCTGAGCGGAAGAAGATCCCACAAGCCATCAACCTGAAGCGGAGTCGCATCGGCTTTGCTGATCGTCTCAATAAAAGCGCCGGTCGTTGGATCGTAATTATTGATTGTCCCGTCACCAAAATTGCCAACCCAGAGTTTACCCTCCACCAGGGCAAGTCCCCACGGGGCATTCAGGTTGCCGTTCGAGACGAGGCGTCTGAGAAAGGTGCCGCTGGCATCAAACACATTCACGAAGCCGTTGCCTGGCCCGGCCACATCATCTTCCCCTTTCGCATCCTGCAGGGCGTAGGTGACAAAAATCTCGCCATTGAAATTTCGGATCCCGAATGGCGCGTAACCCCCTGGAAGAGTCCGATCGACAAAACCTCGCGGGTTCACTTTATGAAAATTCTCGTCATAGGTCTCGACGCGCCCGGTATGGAAATTTGTCACATACAGAAAATTATGACCATTGGCGACGCCCAACGTCGCGCCTTTATAAATGGCGCGCTCGCTTCCCAGGTTTGTCCCGTTATCGACTGCGATGGCGATGGCATGCGCTTGATCATTTGGATTGAGCGCCGGATTCCAGCCCGAGATGGAACCATCTTCACTGACGAAGATGAATCGGGCGGGTGCGGAATTTCCATTAAGGGTGACATTGAAGAACGAAGTACCGTTGAATACAATCCCAGTCGGGTTTCCCCCGTCTTTGTTACGCGCGGCCGTCGGAATCGTCACGATTAGCGAGCGGGCCGTGCCGTCCGCCTGATTATAAAGGGTTGAAACTCCGGTGCCGTTATCGCTGACCCAAATCGGGCCAGTTGGTGACGGAACCGCCATGCCCCACGGATTAACCAGGTTCGGATCGACATGTGCAGCGAGGCCAGGAATGTCGGATTGAAGATTAGTCGAACTATAGGTATCGGCTCGCGCGAAGAGAGAGGTGAACGAGATTGCAGTTAATACAAGGAAAGTAGTTTTGATGGAGTTAAGGATTGTTCTCATGCCCCTGGAATCGCGGCGATCTACGCTTGCCGCCGTATCAGAAAAGTAACGCCGTTGTTACTTTTGACGACTGCTGGAAATCCTTTACGCGATGCTTCAGCGCATCAGCGCCATGAGCCGGCTGCGGCTGGTGACTTCGAGCTTCCGGAAGATCGCGTGAAGGTGCTTTTTCACCGTGGGCAAACTCAGCCCGGCGTCATTAGCGATCTCCTGGTTACTCCGACCATCGCAGACAAGTCGGACAAGTTCTTGTTCGCGACTCGTAAGCCGAACCAAATGCGGCAAACGTGAAGTCGCCGGCCCGGAACGCGGAGCAGCCTGACGGCGCGAATCTTCGCACTCGATAAGAAAATGCGGCTGCGCCACGCCGCATGAGCTCAGCTGTTTCAAATGGATAGTCGCTCGCAAATGCGCCAAGCGCGGATGATGCACGATTTCTTCTTTGAAACTTTTTTGCTGCACGTTGAGACGTTTCGCAGACGCCCATTTTTGTTTGAGCAAACGGCATCGATCCAAGATCTCTGGCGGAATCCCCGATGTCGCTTTAGTTCGTTTCGCCTCCTCGGGTCCTTTTTCCCAGACGGCACAAAAGTCGCGCGCGGCCCGATTTTGATAAATCAGCTTGAGATTCCATCGCAAGAGAATGGTCGGCAGTGGCAGCCCGCTCAGGAATTCTTCAAAATCCATTCGCACCGAGTGTTCGCGCTCGAGCGATCCGAGCCGGAGAAGCGCGGTCCGAACCTGCGGATAAAGTTGCCCGAGCAATTTCATCTCCGTCGGTGACAGATCGCCCTGCCTTGCCGTGCGCATGATCGCAATCACGCAAATGAGCCTCTCGTCTTTCCAAAAAAAAAGCCCGACGGCGTGCAGGCAGCCTTGAGGCGCCATGTAACGGCGATAGAAGGCGGATTTCATCAAACTGCTTCGATTCGCAAAGGCGTCGCTAATCCGCACAAACCTGTTACGCGGTCGCCCGGCGATATAACCCTTGAGCGGCGCGGCATTGAAAAAACCGTCAGGCATGGGCAGTGTCCACCTCGTGATCATTGGCAAAATTGGATTGTGCTGAAGGGTGAGGCCCATCAAGCGATTTGGGATCGCAGCGGAGAGCAACCGCTGGACGGCTTTCCAAAACGAATCGACGTTCATTGCCCGGTGCAGGCCAAGCAAAGGCCTTTCGAGTACCGGGTCGATCACCGATTCGCGCTTCATTCCACCCTTGGGGGTTCCCCGCGCATCCTCGCGCAATCGCCATTTGTTTGCGCAAGCCCGCCCGAGGCGGGCTCCGCGCATTCCCGAACGCTCAACAATCGGGAGGTTAAAAAGGCAACCTAAGTTACCTGGCGGTCGTCAATCGGTGCGCGAAATTT
>QHOQ01000226.1:14640-16662 GCA_003219355.1 Verrucomicrobiota bacterium | reverse complement strand
CGGCTTCGCTTCTTCAACAGTGAGCGGACGCGCCTCGACGATCCCGGCGAGATGCATAATATAAAATCCATTTGTCACCTGGATTGGATCGCTGTTCGGCTCTTGGGTGGATAACTTGAAAGCGGCCACGACCAATTGCGGATCGGCGTTCAGTTTTGGATCGGGAGTTGTCGCCGTGAATTCGCCTGTTACCTGAACCGGCAACTCGAACTTACCGGCTGCGTCCTTGAAATCTGCGCCTTTTTCCAGCAACGCCTGCGTGAAATCATTCGCGCGATCGGAGAGCCTCTGCAGAGCCTCGATCCGCTCTTTCCCGGTCAATTTTTTTTGCTCGTCACTCAATGCAAGACCGACAAATTCGACCTTCCGCTTTTCCTCGCTTTTGAGCTCGGCCTTGTGCGCTTCATAATACTTCTGAACATCGTCATCGGTAATTTTGATCTCTTTCTCGAAGTCAGCCGGACGCAACCGAATGAGGGTCACGGACAATTTGTCGTAAGCCCGCCCGTAATTTGCGTTGATCTCCGCTTCCGGTACCGAGACGCCCGCCGCCAGAAGCTGCTTGATTTGCTTCAACGAAAGCTCGTCGCGAACTAATTGCTCAATGTGCTCCTCACCAAGACCATTCGGTGAAAGGCCATTCTGCACAAAATCGGCGAATTTCTTAAAGTCGAAGCCGCCATCCCCACGAAATGCCGGCAAATCCCGGACACGATCGGCGATTTCAGAGGCGGTTGGACGAATGCCGAGTCGGTCCGCCTCGTGACGCAAAATCAGCGAGTTCAAAATGAATTGAACATAAACCTGGTTCTGGTTGTTTGCTCCCGCGGTCAAGCTTTGCAAAAAATCGGACATGCCCAGGGCGTGGGCCAGATCAAACAACCGCGCATTTTGCTGGGCTTCCGCCGTCGAAATGTTGCGATCATAAACGCGAGCAAATTGATCGGAGCGCATCGCGCCGTAATCCGGCTTTTGCACGAAATAAAAGACGAAGGGAATCGCCAGAATCGCGATCACGATCATGAGCCATTGCCGATGCCTGCGCAGAAGCGTCATCATAGTTTGAATACCCTTTCAGCCATTCGCGTTGGTGCGCAGAATTTACGGCGCGTTCCGACCACGCCAAATATTTTTAAGGAACGACCTGAGCCTGCCCGCCGTGGCTAATGTCGTCCCAAATGTCATGGCCTCAACAATGCACGTCTCTCGATTAAAGGTGCCGCAACTTCGTCGACGGTGCTATGAATCAACTCCCATACGTTCCGCACGTGCTCCTCGGTCGTGAGCACATTTCCGAGCCCGATTCGCATAACGGTTCGACCGTGTAATTTGGTTTGCGTGAGATATGCGTGTCCGGAGGCATTAATGCGCTCAACGATCTTGCTGTTGATCATGTCGCTCTTTTCATCGTCGTCGCCAACTTTATAACGGAAACAAACGACCCCCATGACAACGGGCGCGGACAATTCGAAGCGCTTGTCGTTCGCAATCCAATCGGAAAAAAGCTTTGCCAGTCGCAAGTGATCTCGAATCCGCGCGGCCAGTCCTTCGCGGCCGAATGCGCGCCAAACGACCCACGCTTTGAGCGCCCGAAAACGACGTCCGAGCTGTACCCCGTAATCCATGTAATTGATTTCGGCGCCGACCGGGTCGCGGAGGTGCAGGTACTCCGGGACGAGAGTAAAGAGCCGACGCAAACGCCCGATGTCGCGCAGGTAGAGCGCACTGAAATCGAACGGAACAAAAAGCATTTTATGCGGATTAATCACGATGGAATCGGCTTGGGTCCAACCTGCGGTGACCCATTTGCACTCCGGCAGAAGCGCGAGTCCAGCGCCGTATGCACCATCGATATGCAGCCACATTTTGTGTTCGCGGCATACCTGCGCAATCTCGGGAATTGGATCGACACTCGCTGTTGACGTGGTCCCAACTGTGGCAACGACGGCAAAAGGTTTGAACTTTTTCCGGAGATCAGACGCGATCATTTTGCGCAACGCCGATACGTCCAATCGGAACTCG
>QHOQ01000226.1:0-14591 GCA_003219355.1 Verrucomicrobiota bacterium | reverse complement strand
TCGACCGAACTATGCGCTTGATTCGAGGTGTAAATACGAAACGCGGGCAAGTTGCGCCCGCTCAAACCGAGCTTCCGCGTATTCGGGGCAGCTTGCTCGCGTGCGGCGGCGAGCGCATGCATCGTCGAAATTGAAGCCGTATCGTAAACAACGCCCGTGAACTCGTTAGGCAAACCGAGCCATTGCCGGAGCCAATCGAGCACGAGCGTTTCGAGCTCGGTTGCTGCAGGCGAAGTTCGCCAGGTCATGGCATTGACATTTAGGGCGCCAATAATCATCTCAGCGAGAATCCCGGGACTCGTCGTCGTGCAGCCGAAGTAGCTCATGAACTGGGGATGGGCCCAGTGCGCAACGCCTGGAACAATTACGCGTTCGACCTCGGCGAAGATTTCGTCGAGCGACGCAGCCCTTTCCGGCGCAGCAGTGTCCAACCGCGCGACGATTGCGCCCGGTTCGTCATTCGGGGAAATCCGCCGTTCCCCGATATTTTCACGGTAATCGGCAATCCAGCCGGCAATCCGATAAAGCTGTTCGCGAAAAAGTTCCGGCGAAATATCGCCGAGCTCGCCGACATCGCGGCCCAAGCGTGGTTTTCGATCTTTCATTCCAGCGGATGTGGACATTCGGCAATTTCCGACTCGATCTTTCCGAGGTCCGCGCAATCGCGATCAATTTCGTTCGCTGAATAGGCACGGCAACGAATCGGCAGCAGATATGCGCAGCGTCTCACATTTCTCAAAAGGCAAAACCAAAACTGAAATGGAACGCGCCGAAATCTTCGTCAGGATGCGGGTCGGGATTAACTCCGTAGTCGAGCCGGATCGGACCGATCGGTAATTTATACCGCAACCCGGCGCCAATCGCGTAGCGCAGATCGTCGAGGCCAGGTTCTTCCGATGTGGGCAGCAGATTGCCTGCATCGGTGAAAAGCGCGCCCTGTAATTCACCGAAAATCGGAAAAGTGTACTCGATATTAAACACGGTAAAGAATTCGCCCCCTATCGGATGACCTTTTGGATCGTGGGGGCCAAGATCGCGTTCACCAAAACTTCGCACGGTGTCGCTTCCCCCGTTGAAAAACCTTTCGTCAATCGGAATTGCTGTTGCCTCCCCCGGCCCGCTGACGGTAAGCGAATGGATAATGCCCGCGCGAGCGCCGAACCCGATCCAGGATTGCTGGAACCAGCGCTGCAGTGGAGTGCCCGGTTTATCTTCGACCACGCCCGGCGTGAGCGGTTTTGGTCCAAGGGGAAGATAGTAGCCCAACCGAGTAGTGCCGCGGATAAATTCGATGTCGCTTCCGAACGCATTCGAAGCCAAATCCAGAGTGTTGTTGATGAGAAAACCACGCGGCGTCACGTATGGGCTCTCCCGCATATCGAGCGTGTTCGTCAAACCAACCGTATTCACAAAATAATTTTCGTCGCCGAGGAATACCGGCTTGATATCCGCATTGATTATTTTGACGTGGCGAACTGCGAAAGTCAGGCCAGCTTCATCTTGCTTTGTAATCTTGCGCGTGAGTTCGAGTCGTCCGCCCAATTCAAATTTTGTGTAGCCGTCGTATTCAAAGGTCAATGCGGCCAGCCGTGCCTTAAAGGCAAAATCAGTATCAAGAAAAAACGGATCTTCGTACAAAATTTCCCCTTTATAGCCGCGCTGTGAAACTTCGACAGAGGTCGTCAACGGACGCCCGTAACCGAACAGATCGCGATCGCGATATTGCACACCCACGATCCCGCCCTCGTATGTGCCGTATCCGACCAAAAAGCCGACCTCTTTGCTCTTGGCTTCTTCCGCCGAGATGTCGAGCCGCAAGAGGTGTCCATCGACAGGCACTGGTTTGATTTGAAGGAGATTGAAGAGCCCTGTCTTCATGAGAGTGCGAAATCTCTCATCAAGAACATCCGGGCTGTACGTTTTGCCCTGCAACTTGCTGAACCGTTTGACGACAAAACTGGGGTGCAGACGATCGAGACCGCTCACCGTTACGCCGTCAAAGTGGTAAACTGGTCCCGCTGCGATGACGACTTGCACCGGGATTCGTCCGTTCGCCCCCTCGTCCGGTGCGGCGGTTGCATCAACTTTCGCATCGAAATAACCACGCGCCTTGTAATATGCCTCGATCCGCCGCGGCATATCGGCGACACGCGCATCGGTATAAGGCTGCTGCAAGAGATCGGATATTTGCCCGCGCAGTGTTTCCGCATCGTAAATGGCCTGCCCGGTGAATGAAATGCTGCCGAAAAAATATTGCCGGCCCTCGTGAATCGGGATGACCACGTCCACCTGATTGGTTTGGTCGTGAAAGACATAACGCGGCGGATCGACAACAGAGTCCAAAAAACCTTCCGCAACGTAAAAGCGATGGGCCAGGTTTGCTCCCTCCTGCATGTCCGCAGCAACGAAAGGTAAAGTTTTTTGCAATTTCGAGTAGCGCTCGCGCGTCGGCCCAACCACGTACTCGAAGAGTTTGTCGGCCGATTCGTTGATGTTTCCGTCAAAGATTACTTTGCTCAGCGTCACGAGCGGCCCTTCCGCGATATCAAGACGCACGCGATTTTGCGATTCGATGACGTAATGCACGTTTACTTTTGCGTAGCCATGTTTGCGGTAGAAGACTTCCAGGAAGAACGCGAGATCGTCTGCTCGTGCCGGGCTTAATCCGTAATCGTCGATCGTTGTAATCTCCTCCTTCAATTGGGTACGCAGTTCCTTTTCGTTGAACGCCTGCTGGCCGCGAAATTCGATGACGCTTGCCTGCTGCGCCCGCTTTTCCTGCCGCTTGACCACCGCTTGCTGAGTTTTTTGCCTTTCTTCAGGGGGGACTACGTCCACCGCGTTCTGGGCCAGGGCGTTGGCTATCAGGGCCACACTTGCAAAACAGAAACAGGCCCTGGGTCGCATCTCAGCGAAACCGCAGCAGATATTTTAACTTCCCGCGAAAGTCGCCTGCGACTCCGAGATCGCCGACAATTACAAACTGGTCATTGATTTTGAACCGCGCGCTGGCTTGCTGCTTCCCCGTTCGAGGATCGACCTGGCCTATGTCCAGATCCAAGCGATTAAAAAATGCATTACTCTGTGTCGGCTCGCCTTTTTTAAAAATTTTCCGGTAAAGTTGTTGCACCAACAACATCGCAGCCCGTCCAGCCAGGACGTTGTTATTTCCTGAGAGTTCTGATCTGGTTACGCCGGTTGCGATCAGGGAAATGATTTCTTCCTGCGCCAGCGGCGGTTCACTCGTGAAAATCGCCTCGGGCGAGAGCAAAGTTCCGTAGACATAAACGCGTACCGTGTAATCGCGGATAACGGATGTTCCTTGCAGATCGATTCGCGGATTCATCGAATCGCTCGGGTCGAAATAGAGCAATCCGTGGGAGACCTGAAGCCGGCTGAATGGCAATGTCGCTTCGACGTCCTCTAGCCGCACCACGCCCTGCAATCCCGGATGCAGCCCTGTGCCGGTTAGCTTCAGATCGCTAACTGCTCCGCCAGTGGCCAGGTTACCGCGAATGAGCACGGGATCTTTGGTTTTAATTGCGACATCAAATTTCCAATCGCGGATTGGCGGATCCGGGAAAGAAAATTCCGGTCGTGCCGAGGGCGGCTCCGGCGCCGGTCTGCCCGGGAGACCAATCGGAATTAGATCGATATTTTTCAAGAAGTGACTGTTCGTCATCGCGACGTTTCCGGTGACGGTTGCGGTCAGAAATGGTCCAGTCACTTTAACGTCCGCATCTGCGCGCGCCGTCAGGGTGTCATTGCGCGCGACCAGCGCACTGTCTGCCTTTAACTGCAAATCGATCATGGGTTGCGTCAATTTCGGAAATTTCACTCCGCCTGTGACTGTGAATTTCCCTCCGGAAAGTTCTCCACCGAATTGTTGAATCGTTAGCGCATCGCCGCTGAAATTGAGTCGGGCTTTGAAATTATTCAGCGCCGGCAGCGTCGGATCACTGGCCCGGGCCACATTAATTGTCATGTCGCCGGAGCCGCTTAATACAGGTTGCCCGATCGTCCCTCCCACATTGACATCGAGCCCAAGATCGCCATCGAGTTGCGCCACTTCGGGGATAAATTGCCGAAGAAAATTCACTGAGCTGCGTGGCAGGCGAGCCCTCCCCGTAACCGGCGTTTCGTCCGGCAATTTTCCCGCGCGAGCAATTTTCGGAATGTCAAAAGGCAGATTCGCACTCAATTCCAGCGGTTGAATCCGGACCTGTTGCAGTTTTCCGGAGACGCTCAGTTGGTCATGTATTGCTTGCGCGCTTAGATCGAACGTCGCCGGTTCCAGTTTTGGGAATTGCTCGCTTCGTAAATCGCGCATCTGGAGGTCAAGGCGCGCGTCTAAGTCAGCGATCGTTCCCTGCGCATCGAGCTTGATAGTCAAGATGCCGGACGTCACTGGCTTGACGCCCACGTCCTCGAACAATTTCTTTATGTCGAGATTCTCTGATTGAAAGTTCGCGACGACTTTTCCGTTCGACGGGCACACCGATGCATTCGTGCCGAGATTTCGCCACACGAATGGGAAGGAAGCGTAGCCGGCCGCAAATTTCGCCGCCCCTTGATCGAGTTGAATCTTACTAATCTCCAGCGTTTCGCCTTTGGCTTGGACGATTGCTTGAAAATCCATGTTCTTGCTGGCGAAAAAAATGATTGGCACATCAAGGCCTTCAGGCGAATACGTCGCGTCGACATTGGCCCGGAGCGACTGCAAATCGCCGTAACGTCCTTTCTCGAGAACGAGCTTTAGCTTCCCCGAATTTTTGAATGTTTGCGCATTGCCGCTCCCTTCCCAGTCGAAAGAGAACGAGCCGGCCAACTCGTTTTGATTGCCAAAGGCGCGAAGCATCGGCTGAAACGTCGATAAATTGGAAATGCTTGCAGAGGCGATTCCGCTGTAGTGATACGGTGCGTGCAGGTCGAGACTCCCGTGCCCGCCAACGAAATCGCGTTCATTCAAACTTGCGGTGAGATCGTTTAGATAAATCACGTTATTCGAGATTGAAGACTGCGAGCTCAGTTGCTTGAAAACCAAATCGCGCATCTTCAGATTCGATCCGAAGATCGACAGTTGGCCGCTCGCAACTTGTTGCTTCCACGTGATCTGGCCTGCGATTTGCAATGGTCCAGTGAGTTTATCCAGTGAATCCGATGTCCAGAAATCACCGGCTTCAGGCGCATTCAGTGAAAAATCGACAGCCGCTGGCTGCGAAACAACTTTGCCGACCTCCTCTGGCAATCGATATTGGCCTCGAACCACTAGCTCATTCTGGTTCCGTCGCAGATTCAAGGGTTCGAGGCTAACGACATCGTCAAATACGTCGATTGCACCTTCAACGGAATCGATCACGCAATCACGATAATGCGCGTTAGAGATGTTTAAGTTTGAACGTAAGCGAAGATCCGCGAACCATGGCTTCTTAACATCAGCCGGTGGCATTATTTTCGAAGCCTTCGCAGTCGCGCTTAGTTTTTCAATTGTACCGTTCGAAAACCCAACCGAATCCGCTGTAACTTTGAGATTTGCTTCAATTTGGGCGTTAACGATGTCGATCCGGCCATCAAATTGAGCCCTGCCAGTTATCGGCTGAGCTAGTCCAGCTGTTAGCTGTCGGAGATCGGCTGCGGTGCCGGCAATTTCCAAACTTGCGGGACTGCGACCAAAATCTTTGAAATTAGCAGGCATTTCGGCAGTCCCGCGAAGATGAAACTCGTTCTTGTCTTGAACAATGTCGGCTGACCGCAAAGTCGCTTTGCCCTGTTCCGCAGAAACTTCAACAACACCACTATTGAAATCTATTTCCGGCCGATGCACATCGCTCATCTGCAGCGAGATCGTGCCGCTCCAAGTCCGCGGCATATCCATTACGCCAGTTCCATCAAGAGCGAGGCGCTCGATTTCTCCAGAGAAAGAGCGGGCTGGCAAACTCAAAAATTTGTTCAACGACTCCATCGCGATTTTTTCAGCGGCCACATGGATCTTCGTATCCAGCGAAGATTTTGTTTCGGTTAACGTGGCTGACGTTGACAATTCGCCGCCACCGATGGCGCAAGTGAGAACGATCCCGAGAGCTTTGGCCTCGATATGCGAAGCATCGACATTCAGAAGGTGAATTTGCTCCTGGTCACTCAGAACCAGATCACGAATAATGAGATTTTTGTTTGCGTACGAACTTTGCCCGAAGACGTTGGACCAGCTGTCTCCCGCGGGCAGTTGCAATTTCTCAATCCGCAGGTCACTCGGCGTGCGAGGATTCAAATCAAGATCGACATGTTCCGCGACAAAGTCGTGCGGCTGATTTCTGATCACCAGAGTTGCATCCGTTAATCGAATCCGTTCGGGAAAGAGCGAGGGCAATTCTATTTTCGCCTTCGGCGGGCGCGGCCTAAGTGGCGCCTTGGCCGGGTTCAAAACAATCCGCGCCGAGCGCGATTCGACGTTATCCAGAAAATGAGAGAGACGGTGACGCGCGAGTCCAAACAGACTGTAATCAATATATAAAAGGTCGATATCAATTGATTCGATTGCCGAGGGTCCGGTTGGAGAGGCATGAAGATTCCGCACCGTTAGATTTGAGAAGACATTTCCTTCGAGGCGAAAAGTAGCCTTCAGATTTTCTCGCGCAGCGTAATGCAGCACGATCTGTCGCTCAACGGCCAACAGAATTGGGCGATGAAAGACTGCGAGAAGCACCGCACAGACCGCAACCGCCACCACCGGGTGACGCCACCAGCGTTTGTGCGTCTCCACACCTGCCTGACGGTCTTCGCCCACAAGGGCGACTGTATTTCCACCGTGGGAAAGAGTAAATAGCGCTGTCGAGCGCACCTATCGGTTACGAGATTGCGTAGTTCGCGATTGCACGCCGCTATATCCGGCGTCACGCTTCCGGCAACATCGAATGAATCCTGATAAGCTTTTCGATTATCTGGACGGCCGATTGTCGGCTGCGGAACGCGCAGCGATGGAGGAGCAATTAATCTCCGATCGGCAGTTGCAACGCGAGCTCGCGGTCGCGCGGCAAATTCATCTGGGCACGCAGGGTGATTCTCGCGAGGTTTTGCTCCCGGCCGAAGTAGATGTTTCCGCGCGCGGCCGGAAAATGGCGCTTCGCGTTGGCGCGGCGTTTATCGTTCTCATGGCCGTCAATGTTGGAATCGGTCTTTGGTTGATCGCGCGGCAGGAAACGAAAAATCCGAATCGCGCCCTGCTGGAAGCACAAATGAGGCAGCAGATAACCAAAGCGCTCGAACACGCGGCAACGACATTGACGCCTGCTCCGTTTAGTGTTGGCGAGATTACGATTCCAACGACGCCGGGACGATTGGACGCTGTTGCCAACGAAGTCGTGACAATCGCTGGCCAATTCGGCGGTTCCGCGACGAAAGGGCTTCCAGACAAGAATCGCCTCAGCGTTCTTGTCGATCTTCCATCGAATCACGAGACGGGATTTCGCGCGGCGATTTCGTCGATTGCCGGAGCGACGGGACCGGCAGCTACAACACAAGAACCCGGATCACCGATCCCGGCTACGGCCGAGAAGAAGAGCTTCGTTGTCCAAATCGTCGAGGCGCCGGCAACGCCACACTAAGCGTTATCGAAAAAGCACATCATGGGATGATCGCAATCACATTCGCTTTGCCGGCGGAAAGTTCAGGATTTGTGGGATTGCTCCAGAACAAAAGTAAACGTCGAAATAAGGGGATCACGACGATCGTCGGCACGGTCGACGATCATCTGGTCGAGATCTTTCATACCGGTGTCGGGGAAAAAATTTGCCGACAGCGGATGGCAAGATTTCTCCAAGATCGACAGCTCGACTGTTTGATCAGTGCAGGGTTCGCAGGCGCGCTTGACGATCAATTGGGTGTCGGTGAGCTCTTGCTTGCGAGAAATTTGTCGACTGCTGATCTGAGCGGGACGCTCGATTTTCTCACAAATCTCTCGATCCATGTTGCCAATCTTTTGACTGTCCCGTCCATGATCGATTCCAGGGAGGAACGAAATCGAATTGCGCAAACGACGGGGGCTGTAGCCGTGGATATGGAAACGGAGTTCATTGCGCGCGCCTGCGCCGAGCACGGCGTTCCGCTGCTTTCGCTTCGCGTGATCAGCGACACGCCGTGCCACCCGTTGCCGGCGCCGCCCAGAGTGCTCTTTGATTTAGACGAGCAGCGAACAAATTTGGGCAGACTCGCATTCTACATGGCAAAACATCCGCCAGCGATTTGGCGCTTGATTTCCTTTGCCCGTCAGATTGGAAGAGCACGCAAGCGATTATCCCATGCGATCATCGCGCTTGTTCGCGAATTGCGCCCGTAGATCCAGGGGCACAATTCCTTTCGGACGCGCAACTAGGATGGCTAGGTTGCGGCCTTGGCCGGTTCGATGTGGACAAGCACGTCGGCAATGCGCGGATCCCTCTGCTGGATCGCCGTTTTCACTTCGTGCGCAATCGCGTGCCCTTCATGAACGGAAATACTCCCGTTTACTCCGACGTGAAGATCGACATAAAAATCCAGCCCCATTTTTCGGATCAGGCATTTTTCGACGTCGATGACTCCGGGGACCGCAGCCGCAGCATTTCGAACTGAATCTACAATTGGGCCGCGTGGCGCCGTGTCCATGATTTCGAACAAGGCCGGCCGCAACAGACGATAGCCATTCGTGCCGATCAGCGCACATGCGAAGAGCGCGGCCCAGTCGTCCGCGCTTTGCCATGCCTCGCCACCGACAAGCGCAACAGAGATGCCGATGAACGCAGCGCTCGAAGTCAGCGCGTCGGTCCGATGATGCCATGCGTCGGTCTGAACAGCGGTGCTTTCAACACTTCTCCCAAACCGAATGACGTATCGATACAGAATTTCTTTCACGATCACAGCCACGACCAGGACCACGAGCGTGTAAGGCGCGGGTCCATGATGCGGCAGAAAGATTTCGCGCACGCTTTGAATGGCCAGGCCAAGCGCGGCAGCCACTACGCCGATCGCGACAATGACTGCGGCAATCGGCTCGGCTTTGCCATGACCATATGGATGAGTCCGGTCAGGCGGACGCGCCGCAACTTTCAAACCCCCCCAGATCACAATGGAGCCGCCCACGTCCATCGCTGATTCAATTCCATCAGCGATCAGCACATATGCATTACCGAAAAAACCGGCGAGAATTTTCACCGATGCCAGCATGATATTAACCGCGAGACCAAACAGCGCGATCCGCGCGCCAGTTTGCAGATTATTTACGGAAGCGTGAGGATGCTGCGTCGAGAACATCGATGAACAAAAGTATAAACGTGGCCGTTTATGAAACGCACGGAAATCCGGCGGATGTCTTGCGTGTGGAGACGCAGCCCTGGCCAACGCCGTCGTCGGACGGAGCCGTCGTGCAAATGCGGGCCGCGCCGATCAATCCAGCGGACCTGAACCAGATCGAGGGAAAATACCCGGTCCGGCCACAACTTCCGACGACTCCCGGATTCGAAGGCGCGGGTGTGGTTGTCGATGTTGGCAATAGCGTCAAACGTCTCACCGCCGGTGCCCTAGTGATCCTGCCGCATGATCTCGGTACCTGGCGCGAAGCTGTTGCGGTGAAAGCAAGTGAGTTGGTGATCGTTCCGCCGGGGATCGACCCAGTTCAGGCAGCGATGTTAAAGATCAATCCGATGACGGCGTGGCGATTGCTGCACGATTATGTCGATTTAAAAAGTGGAGACTGGTTGATCCAAAACGCCGCGAATTCCGGAGCAGGCTGTGCGGTGATTCAAATCGCACGGGATTTGGGTTACAAAACGGTGAATGTCGTTCGCCGCGAGGAATTGATCGATGAATTGCGGGCCGAAGGCGGCGATGTCGTGCTTGTCGATGGAGAAAATCTTCGCAAAGAAGTGAAGAATGCGACAGACGACGCACCAATTCGTTTAGGCTTAAATGCCGTCGGCGGCGATAGCGCGCTGCGCCTCGCAAACACCCTCGCGCCCGGATCGACGATAGTAACGTTCGGTGCGATGAGCTTGCAGGCGCTGAAAATCCCAAATGGTTTACTCATTTTCAAAGATCTGCGCTTTCGCGGAATTTGGATCAACAAATGGTACGATAACGCAACGATGGAGGAGCGAATGGAAGCGTTTCGTGCGCTTTTCGAGATGGCGAAGCGCGGTTTGCTGAAAACAAAAGTCGAGAAAGCGTATCCGCTAAGTGAGGTAAAAGCCGCAGTGAGACATGCCGCACAGGGAAAGCGCAGCGGCAAAATTATCTTCGAATTTGCCGCCTAGAGGCAGTCATGGCAGCCTAAAGCGTGTTTCGGACTTTTTTCCGTCGCATATTCTTACTAGTCGGCTTGCTCGTCAGTTTCATTGTTCTCGATCTCCAGAGCGCGACCGTGCCTAAACCGGGCGATTTGCGCGCGGCCGGGAAAGTGGATTTCCCGATATCATGCGCGCCTGCTGCCCAACCGGAATTCATGCGCGGGGTAGCGCTGCTGCATTCATTCTTTTATGAGGAAGCGCGACGCGTTTTCACTTCCGTGGCCGAGCAGGATCCGAAATGCGCGATGGCGCAGTGGGGAATCGCGATGACGTGGTGGCATCCGATCTGGACACCTCCGACTCCTGAGGAAATGGCGGCGGGCAAGGCAGCAATTGATAAAGCAATGACGATGGCAGCCCCGACAGATCGCGAGCGCGGATTCATTAACGCGCTCAATGTCTATTATAACACCGCGGATAGCGCGACGGCAGGCCCGGTTGGACAATCCTGTCATGGACCGGTTGGCTCGCGTGATCGGGTAGTCGCCTACGAAAAAGCGATGCGCCAGCTTTACGACAAGTATCCGGACGATTTCGAAACGCAGACTTTCTACGCTCTGGCGATCTTGTCGAGCGGCTACGCGACGCCAACCGACACAACTCTTTCCAAGCAACTTCAAGCGGCGGCCATTCTGGAAAAATTGTGGAAGAAGAACCCAAACCACCCCGGCGTCGTTCACTACCTGATTCATTGCTATGATTATCCACCGCTTGCTGAGCGCGGACTGGCCGCGGCCCGGAATTATGGCTCGATCGCGCCATGGGTGCCCCACGCTCTCCATATGCCGTCGCACATTTTCACTCGTCTGGGAATGTGGAGTGAGGCAATCGACTCAAACCGGGCTGCCGCCGACGCCGCGCGCGCTTACGCTGCCGTGCGTCATCGCGAGGCTACCGAAGCCGAAGAGTTACACGCGCTCGATTACATGGCCTACTCTTACCTGCAGGAAGCCCAGGACAGTGAGGCGAAGAAAATTGTCGATTTTGCCGGCAGCGTCCGGAAAACGAACCCGGAATTAGAATTCAGCGCGGCGTATGCGCTGGCTGCGATTCCGGCGCGGTACGCGCTCGAGCGCAATGATTGGACCGGTGCAGCGAGCTTAACCATTCCCCGCCTGCCGCATTGGTCTTCTTTTCCATTCATGGAAGCGCTGCTCGAGTATGGTCACGCTCTCGGGCTCGCCCACACTGGTGATCTCGGCGGTGCGCGGAAAGCGATCGCACGCATGCAGCAATTGCGCGATGCGACGAAGGACCCAAAGTTTGATTACTTTAAAAAACATCTCGACTTGCAGATGCAAGCGGCGTCGGCCTGGGTCGCGTACGGTGAAAGGAAGAAGAACGAGGCGATCGAGATATTGCGACACTCAGCAGACGCGGAAGACGTCCTCGGCAAGCACCCGGTCACCCCCGGTGCGCTTGTTCCAATTCGCGAACAACTCGGTAGTCTGTTGCTCGAACTGGGCCGGCCGAAGGACGCACAGCGCGAATTTGAAGCTGCGCTGAAAATCTATCCCGGACGGTTCCGAGGATTATATGGCGCGGCGCTGGCGGCGGAGCAATCTGGCGACAAAGAACATGCAAGCCGCTATTACGCGAAACTGGTCGGACAAACGGCAAAGTCTGGCGGCTCACGGGATGAATTAACTCACGTTCACGAATTCCTCTCCGCCCAAGCGAAGGCGGCGGAATCGAATGACGTTGCTAACACTCGCGAGTAGAAAACGGTCCGCGCACCTTTTTTGCCATCATGCACGTGTTCTATCCGCAGAGGGCTTGCAACAATACGCAGCGTATCGGGCAATAACGAAACGATAGAATCATTTCGAATTCGCCGAATGAATTGAGGGCCTGCGAAACACGCGAAAGGAGCAGAAGCAGGAGTCTTTCATGCCACCGTTCGCTATCATTGCGTTCGTTCTGATTCTCGCGCGCGCAACCGCTGAACTGTCGCTCAGCCGGCTGAACCAAGGTTACGTTCGCGCGCGCGCGAACGACGTGCCGCCTGCATTTCGCGCAATGATTGACGAGGCGACGTATCGGCGTTCGGTTGATTACACGCTGGCCAAGAGCCGATTTGGAGATGTCACCAGCATGTTCGAAGCCGTGGTGCTCATCGTAGTAATTTTCAGCGGCGTGTTGCCGTGGGCGTTTGGAAGATTCAGCGCGAGCTTCGGCAGTTCAACGTTGGCCATGGCTGGTTTCCTCTTCGTCACTGGCATCGCGTTAAGCATTTCCGGATTGCCGTTTGCCTGGTACGCGCAATTCAAACTAGAAGAGCGATTCGGTTTCAATACAACAACCACAAAGACATGGGTCCTCGACCGCATGAAAGGATTTCTACTTGCGGGCCTGCTCGGATATCCGTTGCTCGCGCTGGTATTGAAACTAATCGAGTGGACTGGCGCAAACTGGTGGCTTTGGGCGGCGGCGATTGTCATCGCGTTTCAATTGCTCCTGCTGCTCGTCGCGCCGGCGATCATCATGCCGCTCTTCAACAAGTTCATACCGCTGCCGGAAGGAACGTTGCGCGAGCGCCTGTTTGCACTCGCGCAGCGCACCAAATTTCCCACGCGCAGCATCGAGGCAATGGATGGCAGCAAACGCTCGCGCCACTCTAACGCCTTCTTCACCGGGTTCGGACGTTTTCGAAAAATCGTCCTGTTCGATACTCTCATCGCGCAGCTCACCGAACCGGAACTGGAATCCGTGCTCGCGCATGAAATTGGACATTACAAAAAGCGCCACGTGCTGAAGCTGCTCGGCGTTTCCATCGCTGGCGTCCTTGTGGCGTTCGCCGCGATCGCGTGGCTGGCGCGTCAGCAATGGTTTTATCGCGCGTTCGGTTTCGAGCATCAGGGGGGCCTTGCTGCCGCGAATGTCGTTCCTGCGATGCTGCTGTTTGCGCTACTGGCGGGAACAATAAGTTTCTGGGTTTCGCCGGTCGTTCACATCTGGTCGCGTCGTTTCGAGTACGAGGCAGACGCGTTTGCGCGGGCGACAATGGGAGAGGCGCAGCCACTCATTCGAGCATTGCGCAAATTGAGCGAAAAAAATCTCAGCAATCTCACTCCGCATCCGCTCTACAGCAGCTTTTATTACTCGCATCCGACCCTGCTCGAACGGGAACGCGCGCTGGGAATATCGGCTTAGCGCAAGCGGAAGCATACCTACTTCGCGTTTTGGCAAATAACTACATCGGCGCTTGACACAAACGCCGCTACGACGTGCGTGCTCTGAGATGTCGCGAGTCATCATTGTTGGCGCGGGAATTAATGGCCTGACCGCTGCGATCGAATTAAAGAAGCGCGGTCACAGAGTCGTTCTGCTCGATCCGGGACCACTGCCCCATCCACTAGCTGCGTCGACCGATATCAGTAAAGCGATTCGAACCGCCTATGGTGCAGACGAAGAATATGCCGCGCTTGCGGACCGCTCCATTCCACTCTGGCGTGAGTGGAACCGGGAGTTCGGCACTGAGTTGTATCACGAAGTCGGCTTCTTGTTTTTGCGCCGGCAGGAAATGCAACCCGGCGATTTTGAATTCGAGAGTTTGAGAGTACTGGAGCAACACGGCCGCAAAGTTGAGCGCGTCGATTCGACGACCTTGCACGAACGCTTTCCGGCATGGAACGCGGAACGCTATTGCGATGGTTTCTTAGAGCGACGAGCAGGCTACGTCGAAAGTGGACGCGCGATCGCGCTCCTCATCGAGCGAGCAAAATCGCTCGGCGTCGTATTGCGTGAAAGCGTCAGGTTTTCCCAGTTGGACGAAGACGATGATCGTTTGAAAGGAATCGTGCTGGACGATGGGAAGCGGATCGCCGGCGATCTCGTTGTGATGACAGCTGGTGCATGGACGCCTTACGCTCTGCCGTTCACGCGAAAGTTTTTCCGGGCGACTGGACAACCGGTGTTTCACCTAAGGCCTTCCCAGCCTGAACTGTTCACGTCTGAACGTTTTCCGGTTTTCGGCGCAGATATTTCGACAACCGGCTATTATGGTTTCCCGCTCACTCGCGAAGGCGTGGTGAAAATTGCGAATCATGGTCCCGGACGTGAGATGTCGCCAGAATCGCCCGACCGCGCGGTCACGCCGCAGGAAGAAAAAGATTTACGCGAGTTTCTGTCGGGGACATTTCCCACGCTCGTGGACGCGCCGATTGTCTATACGCGAATATGCTTATACTGCGACACAAACGACGGACATTTTTGGATTGCACGTGATCCAGAACGCGAAGGATTAGTCATTGCCGCGGGTGATTGTGGACATGGGTT
>QHOQ01000251.1:301-2081 GCA_003219355.1 Verrucomicrobiota bacterium | reverse complement strand
TCAAACGCAATTTGCTAGACACCTTCTCGCGCTATTTGCGCAGCGGAATCACGTCCGTTGTCGATGTCGGCGGGCCGTTTTGGAATTTTGAGGTTCGCAAAATTGCGAACACGACGGCGAAAGCGCCGCGCGTCGCTGTGGCCGGACCGTTGATCTCAAGCGTTTCGCGACCGCAACTGGATCTAGGCGATCCGCCCATCGTCAAGATCGACACTCCGGATCAAGCCCGCGAATTCGTGCGCAAGCTCGCCCCGCAAAATCCCGATCTCGTGAAGATTTGGTACATTGTCGATAAGGACCATCCGGTCGACAGCTTTCGTCCGATCGTCCGCGCGACCGTCGAAGAAAGTCACGCTCGCAAATTGCGTGTCGCTGTTCATGCGACCGAACTGGAGACTGCGCGCGCCGCGGTGGAAGATGGCGCTGACGTACTCGTGCACAGCGTTATCGACAAGGAAGTCGATGATGCATTTGTGAAATTGCTGCAAGATCGACATACGATCCTGTGCCCGACGCTCGTCGTCTTCGAGCGCTACGGCCGCACTTTCGCCAACCGGTTGAATCTGACGCCAGAAGAAAAAGCGTGGGGCAACCCGGAAGTGATCGCGACTCTCGACGTGACGAAAGTTCCGCGAGATCAATTGCCCGATCGTATCAAAACCGCGCTGGCAAAGCCCGACGATGCGCTCGATCGAATCCAAAAGATTTACGATGTGGCACTGAAAAATTTGAAAACACTTGAAGATGCTGGCGTCATTATCGCTGCCGGCACGGACGCCGGAAACATCGGCACAATTCACGGACCGGCGCTGTTTCGCGAGTTTCAGTTGATGAAGGAAGCCCGCCTTACGTCAATGCAGATTCTGCAATGCGCTACCGCCAACGCAGCCAAACTGTTCGGCGGCGACATCGGCACGCACGTCGGCTCTATCGAGAAAGGGAACTTTGCTGATCTCATCATTCTAAAATCAAACCCAATCGACGACATCGCGCATGCGTCTGACATCTACGCAGTGATGAAAGGCGGGGTCCTCTATCCTGCCGCTGCGCTCCTCGAAGCGAAGAAGACAGAGCCGCCCCGCGCGAGCGCGGACGATATTGCGGAACATTACGTGAAACTGGTTTCCGCGATGGATCAGCACGACCCTGATTACGTCGACGCGTTTTATGGGGCCGCCGGAATGGAAAGCCAAAGCGGCCGCCGAGAAGAGGCCGCTCGATGCTATCGCTACTGAGGCGACGCAATTGCGCGAAGCGCTGGAAAGATTCCCACGCCTGCCGTCCGGACTGCAATGATCGAAAGATCCCGGACGTTGAGCGCGGAACTTTCTAAATTCCTAGGCGAACCAGGACGGATCAGGTAGTGTGATTGTATGGAACGGCGAAACTTTCCGGCGATCCTCCTCGCTGTCATGGGAACAGCGGCTTCCTGCTGCGCGGGGGAGTCGAGCACGCTGGATGAGACGAGCGAAGGCTGGAAGCTGGCCAGCAAGAGCGGAGGGGTCACGCTCTACAGTCGGCCGCGTGTGGGTTCATCCTTGAAAGAATTCAAGGCGGTAGGCGAAATCGACGCCTCCTCCCGCACCGTGCATAACGTAATCGATGACCTTGATGCTTACGCCGATTTCATGCCGTTTACGAAGGAGTGCCGGATCGTAAAGAAAGAAGGCGATGTCGTCCTCACTTATCAGCGCCTCTCGCCAAAAATTGTCAGCGATCGCGATTACACCCTGCGCATCCTGAAAAAATCATGGCCGGCATCGGGTGGCCTTGCATATCT
>QHOQ01000251.1:0-262 GCA_003219355.1 Verrucomicrobiota bacterium | reverse complement strand
CCTACGGGTGAAATTGTGCGAAGGCTCGTGGCTCATCGAACCGAGCGGCCCGAACCAGACGCGCGCGACCTACTCCATTTTGACGGACAGCGGCGGCGCCCTTCCTGCATTTATCGCCAACGGGGCAAGTGAAATCGGCATCAGAAAGATTTTCACCGCGGTTCGGAAACAAGCGAAACTTCCGAGGTACAGCGCAGGTTAGACTGGGCGGAAGCCCCGCCAGTTGCAGTCGGTTCAAATCCTCTTGCTCTGATTGGAAAGC
>QHOQ01000069.1 GCA_003219355.1 Verrucomicrobiota bacterium | reverse complement strand
GCAGTCAACTCAATCTGCAAGATTGAGCGGGGAGTAAGCTGTTCAACGATTGACTTAGGGCAAGATTGATAGATGGACCTCTAACTAGGTCGCTTACTCTCGTCGGAGCCGGATGATGATTCCCTGAACATGACCGACCCAGGACGAAGCGGCCATCCTGAATCGGATTGAGCGTAATCTCAATACGAATTTGGCAGGGAATCCGGCAAAGAGGTTATAGCGAGGCAATCAGGCTGCGACCGGTGCGCGATAACCGAAAAATTCGCGTTCCTTGATGATCTGCGCTACTTCCGGCGGAACCCATCTGTTTCCAACGTGCCATCTCCAGACTGCAATTTGGCCAATGCGTCGGGCGTATTCGCCGAATCTCGAGATTAAGCCTGTCCGTCCCAGCGCGCCGAGAATATCAACTCGAGCTAGGAAATCAGCGTGAAATACGCAACTCGAGATGTAGGCATTTGCCGGGTTCTCAACCTTGCTGGAGCAGCCTCGAAAGCGCTCGGATCGCTCGAGTTTCGAAGATCGCAGACAGTCGCTAGAGGCGCACTAGTTCCGCGCTCTTCGCCGGAATCCACCCACGTAAATTATTCGGTAGTGCCGCGTAAACCCAGTCACCGCGTGTATTCAGGATCTTGACCTCGCTGCCCGGTGGTAATGCCAGGACGCTGTTGGCAGTATCGGCCGTTGCGAGTCGTGCCTGCACGTCGCTACCGGTAACAACGGCGAGGGCGCGGCCTTTGCTGCCATGGTCAATTTCGTAGATCGCGAAAATTGCCAGGGCAAACACCGACAGTGATAAGATCGACGATGCTATCAGACGAACTGATCGGCGACTTGTGAAGATCAACGCGACAATACAAAGAGCTCCCGCCCAGAAAGCGACCGCTGCCGTAGCGCTGTATTGGTTGACGCTAGCAAATTGTAGATAGCGTTCTGGCCAGCTCTGCTGCATCTCAAGTGCCCGCGCCTCATCGCGCGCGATCTGCAGATTGGCAGTGGCTTCGGGATGATGCCGTTCCAGCACGAGCGCGCGCTCATAATTCAAGATCGCGTGGCCGAAATCGCCCGTGCGAAAATAAGCGTTGCCGAGATCGTAAAACAAATTTGCCCTCATTGGTCCTGAGCGAACAAGCGTTTCATAGCCAGCGATCGCTTCTTTGAAATGTCCCTGCGCATATTCTTGATTCGCCTTATCAAAATCCGTTTGCGTGAATGCCGACGCAGCAACAAAGGTGCAAATCATGGCGCAACAAAGACCGACCAGAAGTTTTCCGGCTTTCATGCGTGCAAATGTTCCACCAACTCCAACACGTCGCGGCGGTTCTCCGGAGAAATCCGTTCCGAGCCGTTGTGGGCTCCGCTATATTGGAACTCGTCGCTTTGCTCGAACAATCGCCGCAATCGTTCGCGCGAATCCGCATTTAGTCCGAACGTGTCCGCTGCTGTCTCAGCATCGACGTTGTTTGGATCGACGTTGCGTGCCAGCGCCGCTTTCACCCGAACGATCCTGGAAGCCTCCGCGTAATATTCTCGTGGCGATACATCATTACGGCGCAACTTGCGCATCAATTCAGCAGCTTCATGCTGCAAGGCGGCGATGCGTCGCGCCTCACGGTTGTCGAGTCTGTTTTGCCGGATTTTCCATCCGGCGAATCCAAGTAAAACAAGCAGCGGAAGCAACTGCGCCATCCAGAAAACTGGACGAGCGTAAAACCACGTGAACGATTGCACTCGGCCAGGCTCAGTAAGTTGATACAAAATGTCCTGCTTCGCGGCCGGTGTTGCGCCTGCAGCTGGCATCGTTGACGGCGCCGGCCGAGATACCGCCGCCGCGGGAGCCGGTACTGTGCCGCCTTGAACATTAATAGCGATCGGATCGCTACGCAGCGATACATATTGCTCTTTGGCTGGATCGAAATACGAAAATGCGAGCGGGGGAATGCTTTGCTTCTTTTCATTCGGCGAGAGCACCATTTCGAAAGTCTTCGCGCCGCTAATTCCGACATCGTCATCGTTCTTGAACTTGGAAGACGGCGGATATTTGTGCCAACCGCGGTCGTCTTCCACCGTCGGAGCATTAACGCGATCGAAATTACCACGTCCGGAAATCGTCGATGTGACCGTAATCGGATCGCCAACTTGCACACTATTTGGCTTCGCTTCGGTCGACATTGTGAAATTCCCGATCGCACCCGAAAAGCTCGGCGGTGCGTTTTGTGGCAACGGTTTGACCTCGAAAGCCACGGGTTCACTGTTGATCTCAATCTCGCGCTGCTCGCCGAATTGGCTGAATGGATCGGAAAAAAACGGGTCTGAGAATGGGTCGTCGAGATTAAATAGATCAAAGGGAGAACGGGAGCGCGGCGTGTTTGGCCTTCGCGCTGTTAAAACTTGTGCCTTTGCCTTAATGGGCCCGATTTGAAATTTTCCGGCCCGCGCAGCAGCAATTGCCGTCTTAAATGTCACCACATCATAAGATCTCCCGTTAATTGTCTCCAGATTTTCACCAGATTGCTGCAGTTTTTGTGCTGTAAATCCTTGCCCGCTAATCTCAGGCCCTTCGAGCAGCTTTGGGCGTGCACGCGGATCGAATCCCAGCCGGATTTCGACCGGCACTATCTCGCCAACATAGGCAGTTTTTTTAGGTACAATCAATTCGGCAAATGCAAGCTTGGGCGCATTTGCCGGCTGCGCGTTTTGGTTTGAACGCACCGAGCGACCAGGCGAATCGGCAACGTTTAGCCTGAGTTCCGGTGTGCGCAGTGAACTGCTGCCCACACGAATTGTCTGAGGCGGGATTATGAACCGGCCCGCTTGGAGCGGCAGGATTGTGTAATTGTAACTTACGCTTGAGTTAGTCGTGAAATTACGCATTTCGAATTGGCGCGATGTTCCGGTTGCGTGAATCTCCAGGCCATCGACCGATATGTTCTCTGGCGGTTTCGTATCCCCCGCGCCGCTTACCTTGATTTGCAGCTGGACCGTTTCCCCGACAACGGCTTCCGAATTACTCAACACCGCGGTCACACTCGGCGATTCGGCAAATGCAACATCGTTTCCTGTCAACGCGATCAACGCGCCGAGCAAAACTGCAATGCGAATCCGTGATCCGTACATCGACATCTCAATCAACCATCAACCGTGCCCACCTACCAGTCGTTATAGACATGGCGTGCGGCCCTGCGTTCATCAAGTTGCACCCGCGCTTCCTCGTCCTTCATCGATTGCAAAAGTGACTCTGCTTGACGTTCGGTCATTTGATCTTCTTTTTCCGCTTCGGCCTCGGCGACCTGCGAATTCTCATCGGGCGCCTTTTTTGATTCGTCCTTGCCAGCTCCCTTTACCTCACCGTCCAACTTTTTCCGGGGCGATTCTGTCGGAGCAGCCGAAGGCGTTGGATTTTCTTCCGCTCCTTCGCCGCTTCCGGGGGAGGGCGATGGTGAAGGCATATCGTTTCCGTGATCGCCGGGAGCGGGAGATGGTTGTTCGCCTTCACCTGACTGTTCCTGGTTTTGCTTTTTCTCGCCCCCAGACGGGGAGGGGGAAGGTTGGCCGCCCTGTTGTTGTTTCGATTGTTGCGGCTCGTTCTTTGCTTGGGATTGATCCTTCTTTTTCTTCTCCTCATTTTGATCCTGACCGTGACCGGATTCGTTTTGTGATTGTTGATTTTGTGATTGCTGCTGTCCGTCCTTTTGTTGTTGCTGGGACTGGCTCTGCTGTTGCTGCTGCTGTTGCTGTTGTTGTTGTTCCTGCTTTTGCTGATCTTGCTGCGATTGCTGATTCTGTTGATTCTGCTGGCCTTGTTTGTTCTTCTGCTGAGGCGATGGCGAAGGGGAGGGCGAGGGCTGTTGCTGAGGTTGTTTCTTGTTTTTTAGTTCCTCGATCTTCTTCTTCACATAATCGTAGTTGTCCTTCGCTTCTTTATTTTTCGGTTCGAGCTTGAGCGTCTGCTCATAATGCTCGAGGGCATTTGTCCAATCCCTCAACTTTTTGTCGTCGCTCTTCTGTGTTTCGCCGCGCTCGTAAAGGGTATTTCCGAGATTATAATGACTCTTCCCTTGCAGGCCGGTATCGGGCGAGAGCAAAGCCTGGCTAAAGGATTCCAACGCTTTTCCGTATTCTTCCGACTTGTAAGCGGCCGCGCCGGAATCGAAATGCAACTTATCCTCCGACTGAGATTGCGGATGCGTTTTTAAGGTTTGCTGAAACTGGGTATACGCATCGTCGAATTTGCCCTCGCGATATGCGTCCAGCCCGGGGGCCGCAGCGAAAGCGAACTGGCAAAAGGCGATCCACAATGCTGCCGCTGCAGTTGCAATTTTTACGGGAGCCCGAACGAAAACTCTTTCGTGCGTGCGCTTGCGCTCACCAGTCAAGATCGACAAGGCAAGCGCGATGAGTGCTACGCCCAGCGGCCATTCGTAACGCTCAATTGGCCGACGCGACAGACGCACGTCCATTTCGGCCGCCTGCATTTTCGCGAGACCTTCGGTATAGATCTGCTGCATCGTGCGTGGACCATTTTCCAAATGCAGATAAAATCCACCCGCGGCCTGAGCGATCTCGCGCAACCGTTTGTCGTCTAGCTTTGATTTTACGACCTGGCCCGCTGAATCTTTCACGAAAGCCGTTCCGCCGTCTTCGCCATTGACTGGAATGAGCGAACCTGCTGGCGTTCCAACGCCGATCGTGAAAATGCGCACGCCGGCATCAGCGGCAGCCTTCGCGCTCTTTACCGCATCACCGCTCAGCTCCTCGCCATCGGTGAAAATCGCGAGCGCGCGATTTCCCATTGCGCTTTTCCCGAAACTTTGCGTGGCAAGGCTGATGGCCTCGGAGATATTTGTGCCGCCTTCTGGAATCGTCTTGGTATCGAGATCGTTGATCGATTCCATCACGGCTTCGTAATCGATCGTGAGCGGTGCCTGCAAGAAGGCTCGCCCCGCAAATGCAATCAGACCAACACGATCGCCCTGTAACTCATTGATCAGATCCCTAGCTGCAAGTTTGACGCGTTCAAGTCGATTAGGCTGCACGTCATTGGAAAGCATGCTCCGCGACGTATCGACCGCGATCAGCAAGTCGAGCCCCTTGCGTTTCACATCCTCAAACGTATAGCCCCAGCGCAGCTGTGCCAGACTGATCAAGGCAAGCGCAAGACCGGCTAGCTGCAACGCAAATCTCAGCACACGGCGTGGACGATTTACGGATCCCGCAAGTTGAGGCAGCAAGCGCGCTGAGACAAACTCGCGCAAACGAATGGTCCCGCGACGCTCCGCACGAATAAACAACGCGATCAGTGCCGGGATCAAAAGCAGACCCCAAAGCCATTGCGATGCGCCAAAGCTCATAAGATCGATATCTTTTTCATGGCAATTTCTTCCAGATCGTTTGCGACAGCAAAATCTGGGCGACCAGCAAACCGCAACCGCTCATCAGGCAAAGTGGGAAGAGATCACGATACTGCTGGTATTTTTTCACGCTCACGGTCGATTTTTCCAGCTTGTCGATGTCGCGATAGATCTGCTCCAGCGATTTGGTATCCGTTGCCCGGAAAAACTGGCCGTCCGCAATTTTCGCGACTTCCCTCAGACCTCTTTCGTTAAATTCAACGCGTTGGTTTTCATAAAGCATATTGCCTAAGGCGTCCGTCAATGGCCCTTTGGGAGTAAAGATGGGAGCCGGTGCGATTCCATTGATTCCGGCGCCAATGGCGTAGAAGTGAATTTTCAGTGCTTTCACTGCCTCCGCAGCGGTATTTGGTGGAATCTTCCCGGCATTATTTTCTCCGTCAGTCAAAAGGACGAGCACGTGGCTTTTTGAGCGTTTGTCATTCAGCCGGTTGGCTGCCGCCGCCATGGCCGATCCGATGGCAGTGCCGTCTTCGACCAGGCCAATGCGCACTCTTTCCAAATTTTGCAAAAGCCAATCGTGATCGAGCGTCATTGGACTTACCACATACGGCCGGCCGGCGAACGCGATGATACCGA
Organism: Verrucomicrobiota bacterium; assembly: GCA_003219355.1. Classification (GTDB taxonomy): domain Bacteria; phylum Verrucomicrobiota; class Verrucomicrobiia; order Chthoniobacterales; family UBA10450; genus Udaeobacter. The sequence continues at coordinate 13,773 of QHOQ01000069.1, read as the reverse complement.
TGCGATCATTGGGACGCCCTTCGATAAATTTTCGCGTCACTTCGCGGATTGCATCCACCCGCGTTGCCTCCTGGCCGCCGATCGTAAAATCCTTCGTCAGCATCGATCCGGAAACATCAAGCACGAGCATAATGTCGATCCCGCTGGCGTCGATCTGAGTGAGACTCTTTCCCAGCTGCGGACGCGCGAGCGCAATGACAAAAATCGCAAGCGAGGCGAGCAGAAGCGACCGAAGAATTTTTCCAGCACGCGCCGCGCTCTGTTTTCCAATGGCGCGAAAGGCAGATGTCGACGAGAACGTCAGGGCGGGGGCTGGCCCGCGTTTTCCGCGCAAATAGGCGAGCAGCGGAATCGCGAGCAAGAGCAAGAGCAACCACGGACGCGCAAACGTGAGCGCACTGTTTGCTGTCCACCAATCAAACAGTTGCAAGTTGCCCGCCTTTCACAAATCGGGTTGCTTCTTCGAGTAACAACCGGCTGTCGGCCGAAGTCGCTTCATGACGCGCGAATTTGATCAGATCGCATCGATTCAGAAAATCTTCGAGCAACAACTTTTCATCGCTCGAAAACTGCGGCGTCTTTGCCAGCGCGTTTAAAAATTCCACAGATGTCTGCCGTGTCACTGGCAAGCCATGCTGCTCAGTCACGTAGCGACGAAGAATGTCCGACACACGGATGCTAAACTGATATGGGTTAAGTCCGTCGATCTCATCTCGCATCCGCTCGAGCGCTTCGAGTGCGCGGTGGCGCGGCAACTGTGGCGGTTGCGGTCGCTTTCGTCTCTGCGCGATTAACCAAACAATGAATCCGATGATCGCCAGGCCAAAAAAAGTCCCGACGAAAATCAGCCACGGCGGGATTAGTGAATAATCGACTGGTGGCGCAATATCGTGAAACTCTTCCGCCGCCGACATCGAGACTAACAAAATCGACATTATCATTCACCGAATGGATAAACGGCGTTCGCGCTGTTTGAAGAACGAGCGAAGCGCCGGCAAATAATCCTTTCCTGTCTGCAGCGCAATCGCGTCGATGTTGTTCCGCCGGAGCATGCGTGACAAATCGGTTTCGTGTTCGTCGACCAGGTCACTAAAACGCCCGCGCGTCCCGCGATCGGCCGTGTTGATCTCAATCTGTTCGCCGGTCTCAGCATCTTCCAGTGTAATGATGCCGATGTTTGGCAACACCTTCTCCCGTTCGTCGCGAATCTGGATTGCAATAAAATCGTGCCGTCGTCCGCTCACCGCGAGCGCCCGCGAGAAATCTGGCGCTTGAAAATCCGAGATAAAAAATACGACGGCCCTCCGAGTGATGATTTTGTTTAAGTGATCGAGCGCCAGCGCCGGCTCTGTGCCGCGTCCCTGCGGTTCAAAAAACAAAATCTCCCGGATGAGCCGCAGGGTGTGTGACCGGCCTTTCTTCGGCGGAATAAAAAGCTCAACGCGATCGGTAAAGAGGATAAGCCCAACCTTGTCGTTGTTCCGGATCGCGCTAAACGCGAGCAGGCAAGCTACCTCGCCCGCCAATTCGCGTTTCGATTGCATCGCACTCCCGAAATTTCCGGATGCGCTAACATCGACAACAAGAATTACGGTTAGCTCGCGTTCCTCGGTGAATTTTTTCACATACGCGGTCCCAAGCCGTGCAGTCACATTCCAATCAATCGCGCGAATTTCGTCGCCCGGCTGATATTCTCGCACATCTTCAAAATTCATTCCGCGGCCTTTGAAGACGCTGTGATAATCGCCGGCGAACGCAGTCTCGACGAGGCCCCGCGTTTTGATTTCCAGCGTTCGGATTTGTTTTAGAATCTCGGCCGGAGTTTGTCGCCCTTCTTCCATCGATGAAAATTATGGCACTGGGAGTCCGGCAAAAATTCGCTCAATAATCGTTTCACTCGTAACCGACTCCGCTTCGGCTTCGTAGCTCACGATGATGCGATGCCGTAGCACGTCGGGACCGATACTCTTCACATCCTGCGGCGTGACGTAACCGCGACCATTGAGAAATGCGTGAGCGCGGGCGCCGAGCGCGAGATAAATTGTGGCCCGCGGCGATGCGCCGTAACGGACAAGTCCTTCCAGTCTCAAGTTGTAAGAGGCGGGCTCGCGAGTCGCCCAGACCACATCAACAATGTAATCTTTCACTCGGTCGTCGATATAGATGGTGTTCACCACATCGCGTGCCGCGATGATCTGCTTTGGGTCGATTACCGGGTTCACGCGCAGATCAGGTGCCGATGTCGCCATTAAATCGAGAATCTGTCGCTCCTCTGATTTTGCCGGATAACCGATATTTAACTTCAGCATGAACCGATCGAGCTGGGCTTCAGGTAACTGATAGGTTCCTTCCTGTTCGAGCGGGTTTTGCGTCGCTAAAACCAGAAACGGATCGGATAGCGGATAAGTCGTCTCGCCGATTGTGACCTGCCGTTCTTGCATCGCTTCCAGCAACGCGCTCTGCACTTTTGCAGGGGCGCGGTTGATTTCGTCGGCCAGAATTAAATTCGAAAAAAGCGGCCCAAGCTTCGTCGTAAATTCGCCGGTGCGCGGGTTGTAAATAAGCGTGCCGATCAAATCTGCGGGTAAAAGATCGGGTGTGAATTGGAGGCGTTGAAAGCCGGTTTGAATACACGCGGCCATCGTTTTTACCGTGAGCGTTTTGGCCAGCCCGGGGACGCCTTCGAGCAGGATGTGACCGTTTGCAAGCAGGCCGAGCAAAAGACGATCGACCAGGTACTTCTGGCCAACCACAACATGACCAACCTGCTGGCGCAGTGCTGGAATCCATTGCCCCAGGTCTCGCACTTCCTGGGTAATTTCTTGTGTTGATTTCACTCGTGTGATGTCAGACAGACGCGACGAGAGAATGTTCGATCAAACAGCTTCCCAACGAGCGCGGGAGCGACAATTACTTTCGCCGTGTTTCCTGACGTGGACGACAGGTGAGAATGACCGGAAGCCCTGGATAAGGTTTCGCTTTGCGGATGCGCGCTTCGAGGTAGCGACGGTAGGTTTCGCTCAACAGGCGAGGCTCGTTTACGAAGAGGATAAATTCTGCCGGTTCGACCGTTGCTTGGGGATTCCCGCTCGCCTGTGCAGCGTAAAAGAGCTTCAGGCGTCGGCCGGAAATCATCGGCGGCGGATTGGCGGCAAAAGCGGACCGGAGCAATCGGTTTAAAACGCCGGTGCCGATGCGCTCACGCGCTGCGCGGCGAATCTTTCCGATGAACTCAAATAATTTCTCGATGTTTTCTCCGGTTAATGCAGAGGCAATCAGAACCGGCGCGTAATCGAGAAAGAAAATTCGGGCGCGCGTTTCATCAACAAGCTGCGCGATCATCTTCCTTTCGCTGCGTTTTGGTTTCATCAAATCCCATTTATTCAGAACAACGAGCGCTGCTTTGCGCGCTTTTTGGATCAGGCCCGCGATGCGTTTGTCCTGCGCCGTTACGCCCATCGTAAGATCGACAATCAGCACGCAGAGGTCGGCGCGGCGAATGCTTCGCTCAGCGCGCATCACGCTGAAGACTTCAACCGAGCTCGATTGTTTGCCGCGTCTGCGAATTCCAGCAGTATCGATAAAGAGAAACTGTTGACCGTTACGCTCACAAGAGATGTCGACGGAGTCGCGCGTTGTTCCGGGCAATTCGCTCACAATGGCGCGCTCGCTGTGGGCAATGGAATTGATCAACGAAGACTTGCCGACGTTGGGGCGGCCGATGATGGCGATGGAAAGAGGCTGGGAACGAGTGACTGTTGACTGGTCGGTTGCCGAAGGGGAGGGGAGAAGTTGATCGATTGTTTCGATCAATTCGGAAATACCACGACCATGCGCCGCGCTGATCGAGAGGCTCTCTGAAAATCCCAGTGATGCAAAATCGACCGCGAGATTTTCGTGTTTCTCGGTGTCGATCTTGTTTATGACAAGGACGACCGGTTTCTGTGATTTGCGCAGCATTCGCGCGAGTTCCTGATCGAGCGGCGACAATCCGTTCTTTGCATCGACGAGAAAAAGCAGGAGGTCGCTGTCGCGAATGGCTTCTTCGACGGCGTGCCGAACTTGCGTTGCCAATTCAGATTCGCCTGCCCCTCCGACACCGCCAGTATCCCACACGGCGAACGGCTGCTCTCCACGCGTGCAGACGGCTGAGATGCGATCGCGGGTTATGCCAGGCTGATCGTGCACGATCGCGATCTTGCGCCCAACGAGGCGATTAAATAATTCCGATTTGCCCACGTTCGGACGGCCCACGATCGCGACATTAGGCGATTTATTCGTGCCGTTCATCGCGCAAGAACGACGGAGCTCAATCTACTTTTGCGTGTGCGTGCCCCTCGGCTTGCAACTGCCGCACCCCATCCATCACGTAAATGATTCCGGAGATAAACGTGAACACGCCGGCGGCGATCACGACGTAGAGCAGGGAAAGAAAATGAAGCTGCAACATCACCCACGCAATCGCCGCCATTTGTAAGACAGTGGCAACTTTGCCGGTCCAACTTGGTTTCACCTGTACTTTGCCATTGAGCAAGTGCAGCACACCCGCGCCGACGAGAATGACGGCATCTCGCGTGATAACGAGAACGGGAAACCAGGCTGGAAACCTTCCGTACTCGGGGTCGATGTCACTCCAATTGCTAATGCTCAATGTAATGATGGCGCTCAAGAGTAAGCCTTTATCGGCAATCGGATCGAGAATCGCGCCGAGTGTGCTGCGTTGTTTGTAACGACGCGCGATATATCCATCGAGTCCGTCGCTGACGGCTGCGACCAGAAAAATCGCGATCGCGGTAAAACGCTGCCATTCGAGTGGCGCACCGCGCTGAATGCTTTGGCCGTAATAGATAGCCATCGTGACGAAGACCGGAATCATCAAGATCCGAACGACCGTGATTTTGTTGGCAGTCGTCATATTGCTGTGGGGGTGACGATCAAAGGTGAGAGCCTCAGCCAAACTTGCAAGCAAATTGGCCCGTTACACCGATATAACGAGAAGAAGCTTACTGCGGGCTACTCAACACCTAACGAGAATTGTGCCGAGTTATTCGGCATTTAAAGGCGGAATAATTCGATTTAATCCGCGTCCCTCTCATGCTGGGCGGGAAAAGTGTCGAACATGCCGATCAGTTTGGTGACGAGGGATACGGCGCACAAGCCGGAAACGGCGCTCGGAGTGAAAAGTAGAATTTCACCCAGCCAAATATAGCCTCGTCGATAGCCGCTGCGACAGGGCTAATCAGGTTTCGAGAATAGCAGTAGCCGCCGTGGCCATGGGTTCATGCCGGCCTTCGCAGAATTCCTCGATCATCTTTTTATTGAATGCCGGAATATCATCTGGCTTGCGGCTGGTCACCAGTCCGTTATCCACCACGACTTCCTCGTTGACCCATTTTGCTCCCGCGTTGCGGAGGTCGACCCTGATAGCAGGCCAAGAAGTCATGGTCTTGTCTCTGACCAAACTCGCGCTGATGAGCACCTGCGGCCCATGACAAATGGCCGCCACCGGTTTGCCTTCGCGAAAGAAATGACGCGTAAATTCGAGTGCATCGTCATTCGAACGCAGGTCATCCGGATTCATCAGGCCACCTGGGATCATGAGCGCGTCAAATTCCTCAGGGCGCGCGTCGTCCAGTGTTAGATCGACATCGAATTTGTCGCCTTTATCGGCGTGATTCATCCCTTGGATTTTGCCCGACCTCAGCGAAACGATTTTGGTTTCTGCGCCAGCCTCGTCGAGCGCCGCGCGCGGTTTCGTCATCTCCACTTGCTCGAAACCATCCGTCACAAGGATTGCCACCTTTTTTCCATCAAGTTTTCGTGCCATAAGATTTCCCTCCGGTTGATGTAGATTAGAATCGTCAGAAATCGACTCTAATAAAACTACGAAGCGCAGGCGCGCGTTGGACGTAAGCGCACGAAGTCCCTGAGCAACTCGACTGATATACCGTTCGAAAATTTATTGTTTCACTTCGCGAAGGAACCTGGCGCCTTCTAAACTTTGCGAAAAGTAAACAGGCATCCCAAAGTCGTGCGATGACGGCCATCATTTCTCAATGGAAAAAGGATTTACGGCCAAAAGCCGGATGGGGTGTGCCGATGGCATGGCTGACGCTTTGTATCGTCTGGAGCTCGACCTGGTTGGTCATAAAAGTAGGGTTGCGCGATCTGCCGCCGATTTCCTACGCCGCGATACGTTTTGTGATCGCGGTCATCGTTCTTCTGGCAGTGTCAGCTGGGCGCGTCCGGTTACTGCCGCAGCGCGCCTCCGATTACGTCCTTCTCGCTTTTACCGGCGTCCTGATGTTTGCCGTCAACTACGGTCTGCTCTTTTGGGGTGAGCTTTATGTTTCGTCCGGTCTAGCCGCGGTATTGCAGGCGACAATTCCGATCTTTGGCATGGTGTTCGCCCATCTAATGCTTCCCGCCGAGCCGTTGCGGGTGCAGAAAGTCGCAGGCTCGCTGCTCGCACTCGGCGGAGTGACGATCATTTGCGCGCGGCTGCTCGGTTTCAACGGACCGATGGCATTCTGGGGTGGACTCGGCATTGTCTTCGGAGGAGCGCTCGCGGCCTTCTCGAACGTGTTACTTAAAGCACGCGTGCTGCGGGTGGCGCCAGGAATGATTGCGGCCTGGCAGATGATTTTTGGGGCAGCGCCATTGCTGGTGACTGGATTCGTGGTGGAAGGCAATCCGCTGCGCTTCCACTGGAGCGCGTTGTCGATCTTTTGTTTGCTGTATCTCGCGGTGATCGGTTCTGCGCTCACGTTTCTGCTTCTTTACTGGCTTCTGCCGCGAATGTCGGTGGCCAGGTTGCAAACAGTCTCGTTGATCACGCCGCCTGGCGCTGTCATGTTGGGCTGGGCCGTCGGCGGGGAAAAGTTTTCTCTATCGTCGCTTCTGGGTGCTTGTTTGGTCCTTGCCGGTGTCTGGATGATTTTCCGCAAAGCCGAAGTGATCGAGCGAGTAACGCGACAGCCCGATGAAGGCGCGGCTCTACCGGGAGGATGATCTAAGCGGCTGAAAAGTTGGCAGGGCGCGCTACTCAATTTGGAATCTTGAATCGTTCGATCTGCTCTTTGATTTCGTGGACGAAATTGGCGGCGCCGGCGCCGTTAACGATCCGGTGATCAAATGTGAGCGAAAGTGTGATCACTTCGGCGGTCTCGTTTTTTTTCTTTCCGTTTGAGATCATTTCGCAATGGGCACTGCCCACAAAGAGCGTGCCAACAGATGGCGGCACGACGATGGGCGCGCCAGCTCTGACGCCAAATGCACCTAAGCTTGTGATGACCACTGGCGCGTTCATCGCATCAACCCGGCCGCCACGGGTTGCATCCACCGTTTCATAATAAATTCTCACGAACTCCGGCCAGTTTCTCTTGTTAGCTTGCGCGATCACTGCGGTCGCGAGGCGATCGCCTTCCAATGCGACGGCGATGCCCAGGTCGAAATCGTCATTCTCGATGATGCGATCGTCCTCAAGAATCAAACGACGGAACGGCGCGTGCTTTTCCATCGCACGCACAACTGCCCAGGCGATCATCACAGAGGGGGAGGGGGCATTCTTTCCATTTTTCTTTTTCGCAATATCGCGCGCTTTTTGAACCGCGTCCCAGCGCGCGTCGATTTGCAGATTGGCAGGAATAACCCGGCTGAGTTTGCGGGTAATCGTTGGCGAAAGAGCCGGTTCGATCCTGTGGTAGGCGGCGTGTCGCGCGCGATCGGGCAGTTCCGCAGTCGGCGCGGTTGCTTCTACAGGTGTTTGTTTTCCGTCTGGCGATGTTTTCGCTGCCGCTTGAAATTGGTCGGCAAATGACGGTTCGCCCGCGAGAATGGTGCCGAGTTCCTGGCCAATTTCGACCGTGGCGCCCACTTTTGTTTTCCATTCGCCCATTACGCCGGCAAAAGACGACTGAATCGGATAAACGGCTTTGTCCGTTTCGACTTCGCACAGGTCATCATCGAGTGCGATCGCGTCGCCGGGCTTTTTCAAAAGTGAAACAATTTTTGCATTCCGAATTCCTTCACCCATCACGGGAACGGTGATGCTTTGTCTGCGCTCTTTGGTGATTTCCGTTGTAGCCGGGATCGGTGATTCCGGTTTTACAGGCACGGCTTCCACGCGCGTTCGCCCGCGGTCAACACCAGCGGCTACAGCAGCAGGCCGTTCCTTTTTTGTCGCGACTGACTTGCGAATTGCGGCGACGATGCGCTCCACGTCTGGCAACGCCGCATATTCGTAAATCGGATTGTAACCGATCATGACGTTGGCTTTGCTGACGAGAATCGGTGGACTAATCATTTCATTCCAGATCTCCGGCTTAGCGATCACGTGCGAAATGATCATTTGACCGACACTGCAGTTTTCCGTGTCTTCCTGCACGACAACTAGCCGGCCGGTCTTGCCCACAGATTCTTCGATCACAACACGGTCCCACGGCACAATCGAGCGCAGATCGATCAACTCAACGCTCGTTTCGTTTTCGATTTTTACGATTGCTTCGAGCGATTTCTCGACCGCGTTTCCCCACGCGATCAAGGTAACGTCAGAGCCGTCCGCACGTTTCCGGGCCTGACCCAGCGGGATAGAGCGAATGGGCCTCGCGTATTCGTGTTCAGCCCAAAGCATGTGTTTTGGAATAAGAAACATCACTGGATCGTCCGTGTGCATCGCTGTCCAAAGCAATCCAGCTGCGTCGTCCGGTGTGCTCGGGATGACGACATTCAGGCCGGGATAATGCGCGAACACCGACTCATTTGCCTGGCTGTGCCATAAGCTTCCGCCGGGCAGATAAGCGCCATACGGCGCATAGATCACAGCCGGACATTTCCAATTGCCAAACGACCGCCAGCGCAATGTCGAAATGTTGGTGACGAGCTGGTTGAACCCCGGGTAAATGAAATCAATAAACTGGAGCTCGAAGACCGGGCGCTTACCGTATGCAGCTAGACCACAGGCAACCCCGAGAATAGTCGATTCGGCGAGCGGCGAATTGAAAACTTGTTTTGGGAATTCGGTTGAGAGTTTCTGCGTAAGGCGGAACACGCCTCCTTTCGGATCTTCGATGTCTTCGCCGAAAATGATGCGTCGCGGGTCTTCCTTGAGACCCGCGCGCAACGTCTTATTGACGGTGTCACCGATGCGATATTTACCCGGCGGTAGGATCTCCTCATCGATCTTGGGCGGTGATTTGCTGACATTAGTGAGAAGCTCGTTAGGCGAAGGGTCCTCGGCTTTCTCCGCTTCGCTGTACTCGCCGCGAATGCGCTCCTTGATTTCATTATCGATCTTTGCGAATTCCTCGGCGGTGATCTCACCTTCCTCGATCAATTGGTCCTTCCAGCATTTAAGCGGATCGCATTTTTCGAGCTCCTGTAATTCTTCTGCGCCGCGGTAAAGTTTTTGATCGTCTGAACTGGTGTGACTGGAAAGGCGTTCCATTTTTATCCAGAAAAATGATGGGCCTTCGCCAGCGCGAATTTTTTCCATCGCCACGCTCGCCGCCTCATAAACTTTCTGCACATCGCGGCCATCGATTTGCTGCCAATCGCTTGCCTGAAGGACGCCGAGCACCAGCGGATTGGTCTTCCGGGTGGGCATGCTAATGCCGTAAGCGTTGTCTTCAACGACAAAAAGGAGAGGTAGTTTCTTTTCCTTCGCGAAAGAAATAGCCTCGAAGAAATCTCCCTGGCGGGTCGCGGCGTCGCCGACTGTGGTCACGACTAAGTTGTTCTTGCCGTCCAGTTGAATGCCCCAAGCAATTCCACAGGCGGGGAGAAGTTGCGAACCGGTCGGCGTCGGCACACTCCAGATATGCAGGTCCGCATTGCTATAATGCGACGGCATTTGCCGCCCGCTGCTTCCGGTATTCCGTTTTGCGAAATATTCGAGACCAAGTTCGCCTGTAGTTACGCCGCGCCCGAGAATGAGACCGCGGTCGCGATAGTACGGCACGATGTAATCGTCCGGCTCCATGAGAAATGAGATCGCGGCCAGCGCCTCGTGGCCCATTCCTGAAACGTGAAAATGTCCTTTGCCCTGGCGATTCAGATTCTGCTCGCGCAGATCTGCATGGCGGCTCTCCAGGATCGTTTTGAGAAGGCGAAGTTTAGTTTCCTTGTCTAGCGAAGCCATACGATGTCGATCCTGTACGAATAAGCCCGAGCGCGCGTTGCTAAAGGAACGAGATTCAGGCACCCTTTGCAAAGCCTTTTCCGCATGTCCACTGATTCCTTCGAAGCAGAAAACTGTAGGACGGGTGCTTCGCCTGCCCTACGCTCGGTTGGCAACCGGAGCGGTTGCCCTACAATCGCGTGCTCTGAACAGAGCGCCGGCGTGATCGCTCGCTATCGCGATTTTCTCCCGATCAGCGAGAGCACGCCGATTGTTTCGTTGGGCGAGGGGGATACGCCGCTGATTTATTGTCCGCAACTGAGCAAACGGGTTGGTCGCAGCTGTGAAGTTTTCATTAAGAACGAAGGAGTAAACCCAACGGGGTCGTTCAAGGATCGTGGTATGACCGTGGCCGTATCCAAGGCGCTGGAACAGGGCGCAACTGCGCTGATTTGCGCGTCCACAGGAAACACTTCGGCTTCAGCGGCTGCTTATGCAGCGCGCGCTGGAATTTTGTGCGTCGTGATCCTGCCCGCGGGAAAAATCGCAAGAGGCAAATTGCTGCAAGCTTTTGCGTATGGAGCAAAAATCATCGCTGTTGAAGGGAGTTTTGACGATGCGCTCCGAATTGTGCGCGAGATCTCCCACCACAATGACTTTGCCATCGTAAATTCGATTAACCCGGATCGGATCGCGGGGCAAAAGACCGCCGCATTTGAAATTGTCGATACTCTGGGCAACGCGCCCGATTTTCATTTGCTGCCGATAGGCAATGCCGGAAACATCACCGCGTATTGGGCGGGATATCGAGAATACCAGGCGTGTCAAAGATCGATGAAGTTGCCGGTATTGATTGGCTTTCAGGCGTCAGGCGCAGCGCCAATTTTTCACGACCGGATTATTGAAAAACCGGAAACGATTGCGTCTGCGATTCGCATCGGCAACCCGGCCAGTTGGAAACAAGCCGGTGCTGCAATAGCCGAATCGCACGGTGCGATTGACATTATTTATGACGAAGAAATTATCGCTGCGCAGACATGGTTAGCGCGGCACGAGGGAATTTTTGTAGAACCGGCAAGCGCGGCCACCGTTGCCGGAGTTTTCAAATGCTGCGAATCAAATGACACGGCGTATGCATTTCAGAAAATCCCAGAGGAGAGCCGGATTCTTTGCACGGTTACGGGACACGGATTGAAAGATCCAGATGTAATCATTGAGCGCATGAAGGAATTGAAATCGGTCCCGGCAACCGTGAACGATGTGCAGCGTGCTATCAGGCTGTAGACGACATTGGCGCTGCATGGACAGCGGTGGCTGCGATGCAGGCAGCCAGCGTTTATTTTGGAACTTTGCATTCCTGCTTCATAATCTGTTCATGGCATGCGTCTGATCGTTCAAAAATATGGCGGCACTTCGGTCGCGACTCCTGAGCGAATTTGTAACGTAGCACGTCGAATCATTGAGACGCAGCGCGAAGGTTGTCGTGTCGTGGCAGTCATCTCGGCGATGGCGGGAGTAACCGATGAGTTGATAAAGCTGGCGCGGGCTGTCTCGCCCCATCCAACCGACCGCGAACTCGATATTTTGCTCGCAACTGGCGAACATGCCGCCACTGCCCTGACCACGATGGCCGTGAACGCGCTCGGCGGAACAGCTATCTCATTGACCGGCGCTCAAGCGGGAATCTTGACCGACCGTAACCACTCCAAGGCCCGGATCGCAAACATTAGTCCAAAGCAGATTCACGAGATGCTGTCGGAGGACTACATCGTCATTGTGGCTGGCTTTCAAGGTCAGACACCAGAAGGAGAAACAACTACGCTTGGGCGTGGCGGCTCGGATTTGACGGCAATTGCGCTCGCCGGGGCGTTGAATGCGGATGTCTGCCAGATTTTTACCGACGTCGACGGGGTCTTCACTTGCGACCCGCGGGCCGTTCTCGCTGCAAAAAAACTCGACGAGATCGCCTATGACGAGCTGCTCGAAATGGCCAGTGCTGGATCAAAGGTCGTGCAATCGCGCGCCGTTGAATTTGCAAAAAAGTTCGGAGTCGAATTCGAAGTCCGGTCGACCTTCAATAGGCGCGCAGGGACAATCGCGAAAGAAGAGACCACCAGCATGGAAGACGTGGTGATTCGCGGAATCAGTCTCGACCGCCATCAAGCAAAACTCACCATTGCGGGAGTCCGTGACGAACCGGGAATCGCCGGTCGGATTTTTTCGAATATTGCCGCAGCACACATCATTGTGGACATGATTGTGCAAAATGCGTCGATCGGCGGAACGACCGACATTTCATTCACGATTCACGAAGATGAACTGGAGAATGCCCGAAAAATTTTGATGCCAGTAGTCGGCGAGATCGGCGCGAAGCGTTTGAACACGGCAAGCGGCATGGCCAAGTTGAGCGTGGTAGGAATCGGTATGCGCTCGCACTCAGGCGTGGCAGCGCATCTGTTCGAATGCCTCGGCAAGGCCGGGATCAACATCCAGCTGGTGTCCACCTCGGAAATTAAGATTGCGGTCATTATCGATGAAAAGGACCTTGAGCGCGCCGCGCAATTAACCCACCAAGAATTTGGCCTGGCGAATCCGGCCGCAGCCGCCAGCGCGATGCAGCCGCTTGCCTGATCAGTGGGTGGGCGCCGGGTTGACGTAAAATTCCGGCACACCCTGAATTCGCATCTTGTAACCAAGACCCGTATGAACAACTTCCGCACCGGGATGATCGATGGGACTCGGGCCATAGTGATCGTCAATGTTGGCTTGTTTCCAAACCGTTCCGTCTTCCAACTTAATCAGGGTCCGGCCCTTTAGACCGCCAAACGAACCATCGACGCGGCTCAACATCGGTTCCCCAAATTTGAAGAATGATTGCTTGACCTTCTTCTCAGTCTTTTTCTCGGTAGTTTCTCGGTATCCTTGCAACCAGGCATCGAGTTTTTGAAGCTCCTCCGGTGAAAGCTTGTTCAGGCCAGCCGCGGTAAATTCTTCTGGTGACATCATCTGCTGAATGCTGCCACTGGAAGTATCTTGTGCCATAACGACTGGCGTTCCAGAGGCCAGGAACAATAAAATGGTTAGCGTGAGGTGTTGTCGGAAGGCGCCGCGAGAAAAGTTCATGATTTTGCAGGTTGTTCGTCGTGTTAAGCGCCCGACGCTAGCATCGGCCGGGGCGGCGTCAAGGATCGGAAAGGCGCGCCCGCGTTCGATTCCACGGTTTCAGAACAACGTGGCCGCCCAAAACTGGCCCTTGTTTCATAGGCAAAATTAGTTAACCGAGAAAACCGGGCTAATAAGCCTTGAATTCTGATAATTGAACAGAGTTATTCGCGTCCCCTACATTATATGTTATCAGCGGACATATATGCGCTTTAGGTCAGTTGTTTAACATGTTACGATAGATTCATATGATAGGATATTGGGATTACCAACGATGAACCGCGCGTCAATCTGATAATTGTTCATACTGCAGCGATTGCAGCCTTCTTTGGGAAGTCTTTGGGAGCGTCACGACGATCTGATTGCAACCCTCGAGGTTGACCCATTGGGGGTTTGAGGACCACTCGAGACATTGCCCTTAGTAGGCAGGGGCCGGCGCAATGTATAGCCTGTCTGAGCATCCGCCGGGGATTTTAATGAATTCGGACTAGTTC
>QHOQ01000210.1 GCA_003219355.1 Verrucomicrobiota bacterium | reverse complement strand
TCAAAGAGCATCCACGGCTGCAACTTCGCATGGGAGTACACAGCGGGCCGGTTAGCGGCGTGATCGATGTGAACGGGCGCGCCAATCTCGCGGGAGCCGGTCTCAATATCGGCCAGCGGGTAATGGACTGCGGCGATGCCGGGCACATTTTGCTTTCCAAACATGTGGCCGAGGACCTCGAAGCATACGAGCAATGGCTACCGCTCCTGCACGATCTTGGTACGTGCGAAGTGAAACACGGCGTGCGCGTGTCCGTGGTGAACCTTTACAGCGAGCAATCGGGAAACCCTGCGCTGCCGAAGAAATTTCGAATCCTACGAAAAAAGAAGACGCGCGCGCGCTGGGCTGTGCTCATGGCAGCTTTGCTCGCACTGGCTGCGATTGGAACTGTTTTCGTGGTCTTCTTGCGAAGTCGGCCACCCGCGACACTGCCTCCGCTGGAAAAAAGTATCGCCGTGCTGCCTTTTGAGAATCTGAGCGAAGAGAAGCAAAACGCTTACTTTGCTGATGGCGTCCAAGACGAGATTCTGACTGACCTGGCGAAGATCGCCGAATTAAAAGTCATCAGCCGCGCGAGCGTAATGCAATACAAAAGCGGCGTTGCACGCAATCTACGCCAGATCGCGCAGGAACTTGGTGTTGCGAACGTTCTGGAAGGCAGTGTTCAGCGCGCGGGCAATCGTGTGCGGGTCAGCGCACAACTACTCGATGCGCGAAGGGATGTTCATCTATGGGCCGAACACTACGACCGGCCGCTGGATGATGTATTTGCAATCCAGAGCGAAATTGCCAAGGCGATTGCTGACCAACTGCGCGCCAAGCTTTCGACGCAAGAAAAGGCTGCGATCGAGAAGCCACCGACGGCGGATCTTGCAGCATTCGATCTCTATACGCGCGCCAAGACGTCAATGGTTCAGTTGGTCTTCATCGGCGCACAAACTAAGAACAATCTCTTGCAAGCCATAGAACTGCTCAACCAGGCGGTCGCGCGCGATCCCAACTTTCTGCTTGCTTACTGCCGCCTGGCGTATGCGCATGACTTCCTTTACATCGCTAACCTCGATCGCACGCCAGCGCACTGCGCTGCAGCGAATACTGCTGTTCAAGCAGCTTTGCGCTTACAGCTGAATTCTGGTGAAGCGCATCTCGCTTTGGCGTGGCACCTCTTTAGCTGCTACCTCGATTACGATCACGCGCGAGAGGAACTCGGCGTCGCGCAACCTTTACTGCCCAACACGTCGGAAGTCTTGGAGCTCACCGGACTCATGGATCGTCGCCAGGGCCAATGGGAGGACTCGGCGCGCAACTTGGAAAAAGCGCTGCAGCTCGATCCCCGCAACCTTTACTTCTTTCACCAGATGTCGCTCACCTATCAGTGCCTGCGCCGCTATGAGCAGATGGCTGCAATGCTTGACCGCGCACTGGAGGTCAAGCCAGGCGATGTGGCGACCAAGGCCGCGCGCGCGCGGGCCGATCTTGATTGGCACGCTGACACCAAGCCGTTACACACGACAATCGATGCGATTCTTGCTGAAGATCCGTCAGCTGCTCCGAGCATTGCTACTAGCTGGCTCATTCTAGCGTTGTGCGAACGCGACCTCGCTGCTGCGGATCGAGCGCTCGTGGCCCTCGGTGGTAACGCTTTCACGCTATCACCTATCATCCGTCTCAACCACGACTTCGTAGAAGGCTTAATCGCTCGCATGCGCGGCGACGCCGCTGCGGCGCGCGCAGCTTTTACCGCTGCCCGTGCTAAGCAGGAGGAATTAGTGCATCCCGGGCCTGATTATGCTCAAGCGCTTTGTGTGCTCGGCTTGATCGATGCAGCACTTGGGCGAAAGGAGGACGCGTTGCAAGAGGGTCGGCGAGCGGTCGAGCTGCTTCCAGTCGAACGAGACGCGTTCGCGGCGCCGGATATAATTCAGCTGTTTTCTATCATTTGCGCCTGGACCGGCGAGAAAGACCTGGCGTGCCAGCAGCTCGCGAACGCGACACAGTTCCCCAGTTTCTTAACCTACGGCCGATTGCGTCTGCTTCCCTTTTGGGATCCGTTGCGCGGCGATCCGCGCTTTGAAAAAATCGTCGCCTCACTCGCGCCGAAATAATCATGTGGCGCCGAAGTTAAAAGCAAAATCGCGCTGGAGATCGCGCATACTAGACCGAAATGGCATCGCGTCATTTAGCATCACCATCGCAACGCCGTGAATTGAGAAAGATAGGTCATGTGACCTAAATCATTCCTGCTTTGCTCTCGACTATCAGCAGTTAAATCGAGATTATCGTGTTGGCGTAGTCCCCGTGGGCGTGGCGGCGCAGATAGGAGAGCCCGACCGCGCCATCGGAAAGTGCTCTCGCTCCCGTACGGTGGTCCGCTGGCTACACAAAACGTACCGCTCACTCGTGCGCTGCTCCGGCTCGATCCGATGTTCGATCCGCTCCGAAATGATCCGCGTTTCCAAAAACTCGCCGAGTCGGAAACGCCGAAATAGAAAGCGATGCTTGATCCTAGATCCTGGATGCTGGATAAGAACGCGCACATTGCGTTAAGCCAAAAGACGCCCCCGCCCTAGCCAAGCTCATTCGGGCTCCCGTCCCGCTGGATCCGATGCTGACTTAGTGTTTGGTTCTTAAGCGGATTGAGTTCGCTAAATGCAAGAGATCTACGAGGCTGCGTCTCTTGCTGTAGCCCAAAGGACACCAGCCAGCCTTGAATTGCCGAAATTTGCCGACTGGTTCGTAAGGGGGCGTGAAATCTAGCCGGCGCTAGAAAAAGAAGAGGCCGCCGCATGCGACGACCTCTTCAACTTTTGCTCGATGGCCTGGCGGCCAGCAGTTGTTCTTGCTTAGAAACCGATGGTTATAATGCGGCTTCCCCAGAGCGAACTGCTGTTGATTTTTTCGTTGACCAGCCAGGCAGTGGCTTCGTTCGAGGGATCCAGTGTCACCGCCGAGTAGTCACCCCAGCGCTGGATGCCGAAACCCGGGTCGAAATTGCCGGTCAAAAACGTGGGACTGGTGAAACCAGCCGTCCCAGCCGTGATTTGTGCATCAGCGCTCAGCTTGCCCGATAAGCGCACTTGCGCGTTGACTCCTACGCTCGCATCGGTCGACGTCCAGGTCACAAAACAGTTACCTGCGGCGTTGGCCGTGATGGATGCGTTGAAATCATCCGACGTCTTGCTCGCGTAGTAGAATCCGCTCTGCTTGAGAGCGTTGGTCGAGGTGTTGATACGGTAGAAAAACGCCGAGGGAAAACCAAACAAGTTGATGGT
>QHOQ01000209.1 GCA_003219355.1 Verrucomicrobiota bacterium | reverse complement strand
TTAAAGGCTTCGTCGGTAAGCCAATGACGGGTGTCGATCTTGAGATTATCGATCCAACGGCATCGGCGAGTCGGATTCGCGTGCGCAGCGCCGCGGTGGGCGACGGTTATTTTCCGAAATCGGATGAAGAAAAACTTAGCTGCGGATTTTTTGTCCCTGACGATCTGTTAACAAAAACGGAGGATGGACTTCGGATCGTCGGCCGAATTTCGGATGTAATTAACGTCGCTGGAAAAAAAGTGAACCCCGTGGAGGTGGAAGCGCACTTGCTGCGCTTTCGTGGCGTGCGTCAGGCGATTGTGTTTGGTCGCCCGTCAGAGCTGCGGAATGAGGAAGTGGCGGCATGTGTGGTCGCATCGCCTGGTGTGATCGAGGCCGATCTTTTGGATTTTTGCCGAAGGGGATTAAGTGGGTGGCAGGTGCCAAAGCGCATTTTTATGGTCGATGCAATTCCGGCGAACGAGCGTGGAAAAATCAGCCGCCGCGACCTCGGACGCCGTTTCGCGACGGGCCAAGAGAGATCGGTATTGCGATGATTGGGTTCTTGAATAAAGCGTTCATATCGCATTTGCTTGTTAAAAACCTGGAGGACAATTATGCCGGACACATCGGGCGAACCCAAATCAGAAACTCTAGACGAGGCTTCTAATCGCAAAGACTTAGATCGAGCTGACAGTCGGTCCGTTTCAGAGGAGGAAACTGCTTCCGAAGAGCCCGGCACGGCCGCGGAAGCCCCCGCCCAGTCCCAAGACTGGTGGAGCGCGTCGCTGCCCTCGGCGAGCTGGGCTCACCACGCCGCCGCCCCGAGCATGGATGTCGATCTTCCGAAGGAGTCTGGCACGGCCGATGTTTATTTTTGCGGCCACACGACTTTATTCCCCTTGAACCGCGCGCTTCAAGCGATCGCAAAAGAGAAACTGACAGGGTCGCTGCGTTCATTTTGGGATCAGGAGCCAATCGATCTTCTGGCGCAGAATGGCGAGATTCTTTTTGCCACGACCCGAGACTCCGAACGCTATTGTCCAGACACGCCGGCCGCTCTTGCCAATGTCGATCCAGAGATAGTTGCCAAGGCACGCGCCGAACAGTCCGAAATGGGAGCCCCGCTTTTCCTCACACTGGCAAGGGAAGGAGCCATCACACGCCAAGCTGCTATGGAGCTGGCGCAGCATTATGGCCAAAAACTCTTCTCGCAACTTTGGCCGGCACCGCGGGTGTGGCTCATGTTCGAGAAAACCGTCGAACTACCCAGTGGCGGTAGCGAGATGACTCCCGAGCCAGATGTCGATGATTGGGCATTAGAAAGTCTCCGCTTCGTTCAAGATCTCGGAGACCACCTAAGCTTCGACCCACGCGCCATCCCAGCTTACACGAAAGACGGTTTCGAACGCGTCCGAAAACTTCAGTTAACGTCGGATGAGGCTCAGTTCGCTTCCCAATTCAACGGCGTTCGATCCGTCCAGCAAATTGCGAAGAACCTGCGACTCGATTTAAAGGTTGTCCGTCTGAGGCTGTTTCGTTTCGTCGTGCTCGAAATTGTAGAATGCTGGCCTGCCAGCACGGCGACCAAGCCCGAGCGCAAGAGCATTTTCAAACGCTTCAGCCGATCGATCGGCCTCGGCCGTTAGTATTTACCGCCGAAACCGGCGGTCGCGCATGAAGAGAAAGATCCTCGTCGTCGATATCGGCGGCACGCACGTGAAACTGCTCATGTCGCGGCGGAACCAACGCGAATTTGCTTCCGGGCCGCGGATGAGACCAGAACAAATGATCGCGAGATTCAGAGAGACTGTAGGCGAGTGGCACTTCGACGTCGCTTCAATTGGCTTCCCCGCACGTGTGCGGAAGGGACGAATCACAAAAGAACCAAAGCATTTGGGCAAAGGCTGGGCCGGCTTCAATTTTGCCACGGCGCTCGGCAAACCGGTGCGTGTAATAAACGACGCGGCCATGCAAGCGCTGGGCAGCTACCATGGCGGCGGACGCATGCTTTTTCTTGGACTCGGGACCGGCCTCGGCTCCGCGCTCGTGTGGTTTATTACCGCTTGAGCTCGGCGACCTGCCTTATCACGGTCGCAACATCATTGAGGATTATCTCGGCGTCCCAGGTTTGGAGCTGCTTGGTGAAAGAGAATGGAAACACGAAGTGATTTATGCGGTGAAGCAATTACAGCGATCGTTCATTGCTGATTATGTCGTGCTAGGCGGCGGAAACGTCCATCGTTTCAATACACTCCCGAAAAGCATTGAGAAGGGACAAAACGAGAATGCATTTCTCGGCGGGGCGCGTTTGTGGGAAACTAAAGAGCACTCGCGCCAATTGAAATGGTGCGTGCTCTAGTTACGCCCGGGATCGACATTCCATGCCAGGGAGGGGACTCGAACCCCTAAGGATTTCTCCACCAGATCCTAAGTCTGGCGCGTCTGCCAATTTCGCCACCCTGGCTAATCTGGTAGTTCACACCGAAGATCGGCGTTGCGCTAGGATTTGTACTAGAGCGCAAGCCAAACAGCGATCAAGCTCTGCCAGACTTACACTTACCGAGACGCGTGATAACACGACCAATCAACCAACGCAGTTCCCAACGCTACCTCCCAGAACATTGGTCCCCGGAAGAATCCGACGCCTTCGCCAGAGTTTAACAATCGCGTCGATATTTCCAAGTCATATCTTGTAAGGTTGGGTATGAGACTTTGGCGGAAGAATGGCGATCGCGTTTTGGTGGTCGGCATTTTCCAGAGCCCGAAGACGGGTCGCGCTGTACTGAAAAGTCTCCATCGCACTCAGTTCCGCCGCGCGGCCGCGATCCACGCTTCGGCCAGAGGCCGGTCGCGGGTCGAGGAAAATGGGATTTCGGCGATCGGCGGATCGGTCGCCGCTTCGGTTCTCAGCGTGGCCCTTGGCGCATTTATCTTCTGGCAGCGCGGAATGCTGGCCTATTACCCGCCGGCCAGGTTGGCCCTGCTTCTCGCAGCGTTCGCGTTAGCGGGCGCTTTCATCGGCTGGATTCTCGTCCGGTTGCTTCAGGAGCATGTCGCCGCGGCGAGCCTTGCCAAGTGCACAAGCACGATCCTGCCGGGTGAAACGGTGGTCTTGGCTGAAGTTAACGCCACCGAAACGTCGCGCCTGCTGGCGATTTTGCGGGACGTGGAAACAGAGGCGCCCGTGACGTTTGCTTTTCATTCGCCGCCGCATTTCCGATTCAAATCGAGCGCACGACCGCTCGGTCATGAACTGCCTTCGGGTCAGCGTCTCGCAGAAAATGCCGCCCGCCTCGCGCACGAGATCCGGGTCAGCCGCGAAGCGAAGCCGCGCGGGCCATCCTTTCTGCGCCGGTTGCGCGAGATTGAGCGCGCGTTGGAATGGGCAAACGCAAGCCTCACGATGTCGGCCGAGGTGCACCACGCCTTCACCCTTTCGGCGGAGTGGCTGCTCGATAACGCCTATTTGATTCGGGAACAGGTGACCGATCTGCGGGAGAGCCTCCCACAAAAACAGTACGGAAAGCTGCCTCTCAT
>QHOQ01000068.1:2336-22056 GCA_003219355.1 Verrucomicrobiota bacterium | reverse complement strand
GGCGACCACCAAATGAATGAAAAGCGCTGCCAGCAGCGCCCACAAAACTTTTCGAGCTTCTTGCTTGCGATCGATCGTTCCGTCACCCGGCTGGGCGAACATGATCTCGGCCGTCGTCATGAAAGCGGTCTTTGAATGATAAAAAGGGGTTGCGGTTCAGGCTTTTTCGCTAAGCGAATGGAACATTATCTCACCCGATGGCCTCTGACAAATTGCCCAGCATAGGAGGAACACCCTCGCCGCGGCGACACATGGCTCACTTCCCGGCGGCGGCAGTGCGGGCCCGCGATTTCGCATTTTTGTTCATTCGGGCATGATGAAACAAATACTGCTGCGCGTAGCCGCCATGTTCACCAAAGTAGTTCTCAGAAAATGTGCGGAGTTGCCCCGTCGCGATCCTTTTGTTTCGCGGGAAATATTGTTGTCGCAAAACACGCTCGATCCAGACATCGATCGGAAAGGCGCGCAGACGTTCATAGGCAAAGAGCATCACACAATTGGCGACCTTCGCGCCGACACCCGGAAGGTTGCAAAGGTTTGCGCGAAGATTGGCATCAGAAAGTGACGACCACGCTTCCAAATCCGCTGTGCCCGAACTGACGAGCCGTGCGGTTGCGAGGAGGTTCTTTGCGCGATAACCGAGCGCGCATTTGCGCAACTCCCTTTCGGAGCTTTTGGCGAGGCGCGCCGCAGAGGGAAATGTGTGGACGACATAATTGTCGATCGTTCGACCCCGCTCAGGGAAAGCCTTGCGTGCAATGCCGAACTCTTCACGCAACGCTTTCGAAATTTGCCGGATATGCGCGACCTGTTTCATCGACGAACAGATGAACGTGGCCAGGCATTCCCATTTCGGCTGACGAATGATCCGCAACCCGCGACAAAAATTTCGCGCCGCGATCATGATCGGATCGTTCGGGAACGACGCACAGATTTCCGCGAGCGGATGATCGAGCCCGAAGTAATGCGCGACCATTGTCGAGAGCGGTTGTCGCCGAGACGACTTGGCCGGCATCTCGCGACCACGAACTTTCAATACGTTACGACGCTGCTCTACGTAAACCGCGATGTCCGCGATCGCGCCCACAAATCCCCCTCCAGATTCTTCCCAGTGAAAGACCTGGCCGGAATCGAGTGTCATCGCCAAATCAAAGCCCGGTGCGGGAACCTCGATCAGTTTCATACCCAAAATATTACCAAAAAATGACCAAGCACGAATGACCAATGACGAAGGAGATTTCGTCATTTGCCTGTCGGGCTGAAGCTTGGCGAACGCGGGAGCATTCAGCCTTCCTTCGTCATTCGACATTCGACATTTGTCATTGATAAATAACACCGACATGGACGCCCGGCTCGGCATCGATAGCACCGTTCTACTTCTTTATTTTGTGATCATCATCTCCATCGGCCTCTACATGGGCCGGAAGGAAGAAGACCTCAAAGACTTCGCGCTCGGCGGCCGGCGCATTCCGTGGTGGGCCGTGCTCGCCTCGATCATCGCCGCGGAAACGAGCGCGGGCACATTCTTCGGCACACCGGGCGAAGGCTTTGCGCTCCGCAATTACACTTATCTGCAGCTGGCCCTCGGCACGATCCTCGCGCGCATCCTCGTCAGCTACATTTTCATCAAACCGTACTACGATTACAAAGTTTACTCGATCTACGAATATCTAACTGCGCGATTTGGCGTTGCGACGAAGAACGCGGCTTCGGCTGTCTTCATGATCACTCGATTGCTCGCGTCCGGTGCACGTTTGTATGTGGCGGCGATCGCGCTCGCGCTCGCCTACGAGATGATCTCGGGCAGGCGCCCCGAGCAAGCCGAGACGCTCCTGATTTATATCGGATCAACGATTGCGATCGTGATCCTTACCGCGATCTACACAACACTTGGCGGCATCAAAGCAGTCATTTGGACGGACTTTATTCAAGCTTCAATCATGATTGGCAGCGCCCTTGTTGCACTCGGCCTGCTTTACTCGGCCATCCCAGGCGGTTGGAATGAAATCGTTGCGCGCCACGGCGGATTCGGCATTTCCGATTTTTTAACCACGGGTCTCGATCCGGCCAAGACGGGCTGGGAAAAAATCAAAGGAATGTTTGAGACTGAGTACACGATTTTCGCAGGATTGATTGGGGCCACATTCATCACCATGGCGACGCACGGCACCGATCAGGACATGGTGCAGCGCATGTTGACCGCGCCCGATATTCGCCGCAGCCGGCGCTCGCTCATTCTCTCAGGACTCGCCGACATCCCGATTGTGCTCACTTTTTTGAGCATCGGTTTGTTGCTCTGGACTTATTACCAGGCGCATCCCGACCCCACCTTCCCCAAAACGCCTAACGAAACTTTCTGCCATTTCATTCTCTACGAAATGCCCGTGGGTCTGCGCGGACTTTTAATTGCCGGAATTTTCGCCACGGCGATGGGATCATTGAGCACGGCGCTAAACGCCCTGGCCACCAGTTTCACCCGGGACTGGTACGAGAGCTACATTAATCCCAATGCCACGAGCGAACAAAGCCTCCGCGCCGTGCGCTGGGCCACGGTTTGGTTCGCGACTCTGATGATCGTTGTTGCATCGACCACGTCATATCTCGTGATCGTGCACCCTAACGTGCGGATCATCCCGATCGTGCTTGGAATTTTCGGTTACACCTATGGCTCGCTGCTCGGGGTATTTCTCTGCGGTATGTTCACCAAGCGGCGTGGCAACAACTCCGGCAACATTGTTGCCATGATCATTGGTTTCATCGTCGTCGCAATCTTGAGCGGGCTACCCAATAGCATCGCCAGCATCTTCGGCGGACAGCTCTATCCTCAGCCGAGCTGGCTACCAATCCTGGTATTCCCCTGGTGGATCTGCTTCGGAACCATTGTCACGTTTTGTGTGGCGGTTCTGTTCAAGAGTCGCCGCGAGCATTATCCGCCAGGTGTGGCTTAGCGGTGAGATTGAAACAGGAATTGACCGGCCCGGCATTACTGATTACTTGAGGCTTCGACAGCAGTCTTTTCACGCAACCCCCAACCACGCAATTCCATGCCTCACATCGTGACCGATAAGTGCAACGGCTGCAAGTTCACCGACTGTGTGGAGGTTTGTCCCGTCGCCTGCTTCTACGAACTGGACAACCAGGTGGTCATTCATCCGGAGGATTGCATTGATTGCATGGCGTGCGTAGACGTATGCCCGGTGCACGCCATCTATGAGGAGAACGACCTTCCCCCCGAATTCACGAAAGATATCGAGTTCAACGCGGTTCAATCCAGGCAGCTGAAAGACTCGGGCGCGCCCGCAATCACAGCCCGCAAGGATCCCTTGCCCGGCGCCGCAGAGCGAAAAACGGCCTTGGGTTATTGAGCGACGATCTATTTCACTGTGGCTGACACAGCCGCCGCTATAATTTTTTGTCGCTAGCGAGTTTGATCGATAAATCGCGCAACTGGCGCGGATCAACACTGGCCGGTGACTGCGTCATCAAATCAAGGCCACGATTGTTTTTCGGGAACGCCATCACATCGCGAATAGTGTCTTCGCCGCAAATGAGCATGACGAGACGATCAAGCCCGAGGGCGATTCCGCCGTGCGGCGGTGCGCCCAGCCGCAATGCGCGAAGCAAATGGCCGAAGAGCGATTGTCGATCTTCCGGACTAATCCCGAGCGCCTCGAACATTTTCTCCTGCAATTGAGGTTCATGAATACGCATGCTGCCGCCACCGATTTCCACTCCGTTGAGAACGACGTCGTAAGCTTCCGCGCGAATTTCACCAAACTTCTTCGCATCGAATAATGGGACATCGTCCTGTTTCGGCCGTGTAAACGGATGATGCATCGCGTTCCACTTATGCTCCTCGGCGCTCCATTGCAGCAGCGGAAAATCTGTGACCCACAGGAAATCCCACTCCGAGCTCGCCATCGGACGAGTCCGTCCAATTGGCGGATCGGACTGTCCTTTTGCGGTCTTCCCATGCAAATCCCGAATCTCTGCCGTCCGCAATCGGATTCGGCCGAGCACTTCGCAGGCAATTTCCCATTTGTCTGCGCCAAACAAAATCAAATCGCCTTCTTCAATTTTTAATTTCGATTGCAGCGCGGCTTTCTCCGTGCTGCTAAAGAATTTCACGATGGGCGATTTCCATTCGCCGTTCTCGACTTTGATGAAGGCGAGCCCTTTTGCCCCGAACAGCTTCGCGGTTTCGGTCAGCTCCTCGATTTGGCGGGTGGTGATTCCGGAAAATCCTTTCGCGTTGATCGCCTTTACCACGCCGCCGGAATCGAGCGCGCTTCGAAAGACTTTGAAACCACTCGAGCGGAAATCGTCGCTAAGATCGACAAGCTGCACGCCAAAACGGCGATCGGGTTTGTCACTGCCGTAGCGATTGATCGCCTCGTGATATGTGAGCCGGTCGAACGGCGTTTTGATGTCGGTGTCGCGAGCGGCCTTGAATATTGCCGCAAGCATTCCTTCAGTGACTGCGAAAATATCGTCAGGCGTAACGAACGAAGCTTCGATATCTATTTGAGTGAACTCGGGTTGCCTGTCCGCGCGCAAGTCTTCGTCGCGAAAACAGCGCGCGATCTGGAAATATTTTTCCACGCCCGCGACCATTAGCAGCTGCTTATATTGCTGCGGCGCTTGTGGCAGCGCGTAAAACTTGCCAGGCGTCAGCCGGCTCGGCACCAAAAAATCCCGTGCGCCTTCCGGCGTGCTCTTTGATAAAATCGGCGTCTCAACTTCGACGTAACCCTGACTGTCGAGATAATCACGCGTTGCCTTGGCGACGCGGTGACGAACTCGCAAGTTGCGAGATAACTGCGGACGTCGCAGGTCGTAGTAACGATAGGTCATCCGCAGATCTTCATTGTGAATTTCGGCGTCGATCGCGAATGGCAAGGCGTCCGCCCGATTCAGAATTTGCAGACGATTCGGAATGACCTCGATGTCACCGGTTGCGAGTTTTGGATTTTCTGTTCCAGGCACGCGTGCCGCAACTCGACCCGAGACTTCGATCACGTCTTCGCTGCCCAAACTACGCGCTTCCTTGGCGACTTCTGCGTTTTCCTCGGGGCGAAAAACCACCTGGGTAAGCCCCTCTCGGTCGCGGAGATCGATAAAGATGACGCCGCCATGGTCACGCGAGACGTGCACCCAACCGGCAAGCGTGGCTTGCTTGCCGATGTCGGTTTTGCGCAGTGAATTGCAATCGTGCGTGCGGTCCATCGTTCTTGTCATGCTGAGCGAAGTCGAAGCACCTCTCAAGTTATCATTGCTGGTAGGGACGGACCGGCGAGCGGGTCCTCAAAAAAGCCGGCGCGCAGTCTCCGGTCGGGCCTTACCGCGGCAATTCCGACCCGATGCGGCTAACCAGATCTTTACTTGAAATAAGCTGCTGCTCACCGCTCGCCATGTCCTTCATTTTCAGCTGAGGCCATTCGTCGCCGAATAAAATGGCCAGTCGCGCACCGAGTTGTTCGGCGGTTTGAAATTGCTTGGCGACTTTCTCGGGCGTGAGCGCGTAATCGACGCGGTAGCCGCGATCTCGAAGTTCCTGGATTTGCGCAAGCGCGTCGGCCCGGCGTTCCTCCTTGGCGATGACAATGTAAATGTCGATCTTTTGCTCGGCAGCGATCACTTGTTGCATCTTCTCGCGCGCTTTCGCGGTTTCATTAATTAACTCGCCCAGCACAACATCGCCCATGGCAAAGCCAAGTGCAGGCATCGAAACCGCACCGTCGCTAAGTTGCTGGATCAGGTTGTCATAACGGCCGCCGCCGGCGATGGCGCGAAGTTTCCCCCCGCGATCGAACACTTCGAAAACGATACCGGTATAATAGGCGAGCCCGCGAACAATCCGGACATCGATATCGATAAAATCGGCCAGCCCACGGCCGCGCAAACCCTTGACAAGCCTCTCAAGTTTCTCGCTTTTGCCGCCTTCACTCAAAATGGCCAATACCGGATCGGCCAGCTCGCCAAGTTTCGCCCGCGTATTTTCCGGCGACTCGCGCCCAGACTTGTCGATGATTTGCAGCAATTCGTCCCAGCGATCGGACGGAACATTTTTCTCGCGCAGAAAGTCCGTCCAAAATTCCCGATCGCTGATCCGGACGACGGCAACTTTTTCCGTGAAACCGAAAGCCCGCAGGAGGTCAATGCAAAGCGCGAGCAACTCGATGTCCGCGGCGAGCGCATTTTCCCCAACAATGTCGCAATTGAGCTGGAAATGTTCGCGGAGGCGACCGCGTTGTTGTTTTTCGTGGCGGAAAAATCGGCCAATGGAAAACCATTTCAGCGGCTTTTTGAATTCGCGCTCGTGCGCGGCAATTACGCGAGCAAGCGTAGGGGTAAGCTCGGGCCGCATCGCTACGTCGCGCTCGCCTTTGTCGGCGAAGTTAAAGAGTTGGTCAACGATTTCGACGCCGCTCTTTTTTTTATACAATTCAGTGGGCTCGAGGATCGGACCGTCCCATTCGATGAAACCGTAACTGCGCGCCACTTCGCGCCATTTCGCAAAGATGTAATTCCGCGCCGCGCAATTCTCGGGCAGGAAGTCACGAAAGCCAGGTAGTGCCTGCATACGTTATTCAGCGTTGGCGCACGACGCGTAATTGCGCCCGTCGATGCGGCCACGTGAGGCGGAATTTACGATAAACAGACACACTTGAATAACGTCCGGAATTAAGGGGCCGGATATACAGATGGAGGACATCCATTCAATCAAAGCAGAGGGACAAATATGAAACAAACGAGATTAGTGAAAATATTGGCAGCGGGGGCGGCATGCGCGGCAGCGTTCGGTATTGCCCTTGCCCAGGAGACCACGACCACTACAACGACGGACCCTGTGACAGGGACGACGACGAGTGCCACGACCACAACCACAGGGACGATTGCGGCTTACACGCCGGATTCGGACTACTTTACGTTCCGAACGTCGCCGGATGTATCACCTGTTCGATACTACTACACGAAGGAGACGACCATTCTTGACCCAGAAGGTCACACCGTGGCTTGGTCCGCGATTCGGCCGGACATGCCAGCGACGGTGTATTACACCAACGAAGGTGATCGCGTCGTTGTTCGAAAAGTCATCCTGAGCCAGCCGGCAGCGGTCTACGAGACGAAAGAAACCACAACGACAACAACAAAGCCTTAATCGCCAAAGGTCGTTCGTCTGGTAAAATCAAAGGCGCCCGCGGAATGCGATTTCACGGGCGCTTTTGTTTGGCAGGGGGCGGATTACTGAACCTGCCGCATTTTTTCCCAAGCGGGCGACTTCCTTCAATCCTCATAGCCGTTTGGATATTTCCGGTGCCATTTCCAGGCGCTCTCGATAATGCGATCGAGCGATTGAAACTGCGGCTTCCAGCCAAGCTCGCGCTTGATTTTGTCCGAGGACGCGATCAGTCGTGGAGGGTCGCCGAAGCGGCGGGGCTTTTCGACGGTGTCGATCTTTCGCCCGGTGATTTTCCGGCAGGCAGCGATCACTTCATGTACGCTGGAGCCGCCTCCGGTGCCAAGGTTGTAATATTCGCTCCTACCCATATTCAGGGCGAGAATGTGCGCCCGAGCGAGGTCGATAATGTGGATGTAGTCGCGAACGCAGGTGCCGTCCGGCGTTTCATAATCGGTGCCGTAAATTTCCGCATTCGGTTTTTGACCGAGCGCTACCTTAAGCACGTTTGGGATCAAGTGGGTCTCGATCCGGTGATCTTCGCCGAAATTCTCCGATGCGCCGGCCGCATTGAAATAACGCAGGGAAACGAATTTCAAGCCGTGAATCTCGCCGTACCAGCGCAGAATCTTTTCAAAGCCGAGTTTCGATTCGCCGTACGGATTGATTGGGAGCACGGGTGCAGCTTCGTCGATTGGGACGCGCTTCGGTGGTCCGAAAATCGCGCAGGTCGAAGAAAAAACGAACCGGCCAACCTGCGTCGCGACCATCGCGTCGAGCAGATTCAATCCGTTCGAGATGTTGTTGCGAAAATATTTGGAGGGATCGCGCATTGATTCACCGACAAGCGCGCTTGCGGCGAAATGCATGACTGCATCCGGGCGTACACTCGAAAGCGCAACCTCGATTTGGCCACGGTCGGCCAAATCGCCCTCGATGAATTCCGCGCGCGAGTCCACGGCGCGGCGATGGCCTTCGCCAAGATTATCGAAGACGGCAGCCTCGTGGCCTTCGTCAAGAAGCAATTCTGTACAGATGCTCCCGATATATCCGGCACCGCCAACGACGAGAATTTTCACGCGTTGGGAAAATGCGTCGCGCCTCGCGTTAAATCAAAGCGACCGGAGACGAGTAGTTTGCTGCGCGACAGTTTTCCCTCTTTTTTTCTCAAGGGCGGAGACCATCTGCCGGACGCAATGGTTTTTGCAGCGCGGCGCGAGCACTTTTAAGCTTTCTTCCTCCGACCCCCATTGCAGAATATCGAGATCGACGTGGCGCACGCCCCACTGTTTCATGTCGAGTCGGCTGGACTTGTAAAGGTCGATCGTGTCGGTCCCAATCAGCGCTACTCCGTAGTCGTCGATTATATATTCTTCATTCGTGGTGGCGATTCGAAAGCGAGTCCCAAGCGGATAACGCGACCAGTCGGACGCGGCGCTCATTACATGGCGCCCGGAAAGATGAGCGCCGAGCGCGTTGTGCGCTCCGCCTCTCTCGGTGTGAGTATAGGCAGTAGTCCGCACGTTTCCCATGTGACGCAAAGCGGTGGGCTTCGGCTGCACTGCACAGCCAACGACCAGGCAAGCGACAATTCCTGCCAGTGTAAGGTTAAGGCACTTCGGCATTTACAATATCGTGGCCTCAATAGCAATTGAAGCGGTTACTGGCAAGCTATAATTTGCGGGCGGTCCTCAGCGACTTTTCCATGCACGCTTCGTCATCAAGCCAGGTTGCCGTCGGCAAAGACGTTCTCCTCGATGGGCGACTCGCTCTTTTTCACAAGCAGGAACGCTGGCTGGCCGTAGCCGATCTTCATTTTGGATACGAACTAAGCCAACGCGCAGCTGGGAACCTTTTTCCGCTTTGGGGAATGCAAACAATTGAAAAGCGACTTAAAGAATTACTTCGCGCATACAATCCGACGCGTCTGATTATTCTTGGCGATCTTGTCCATGATTGCGTCGCTGCGCGCGAAGCCACACACTTAGTCAAGCGACTTAGCAGCTATTGCAACGTTCTGCTGATTGCAGGCAATCATGATCACGAGCTCAACGACGTGATCGATCTGGTTGATTCATGGACAACGAAACGATTTCATTTTCACCATGGCCATTGCGTGATCGATTGCCCGGACCGCATCCAAGTTATCGGTCATTATCATCCAGCGGGAACAATGGCTGACGGCGCGGGTTTGCGATTAAAACTGCCTGCTTTCGTGCAGGAAAACAATCGGTGGCTGCTGCCCGCATTTTCGCCCTGGTCGAGCGGAACAGACTTTACACCAGATCAGCAAAGCCGTGTCTGGCTGTGCTCGCCGCGACGCATATTCCGTCTGGAAACAAACTAGGCGCGCTTCAGGATCGCGCGCCGCCGGCAAGCTCTGTGGTGCAATGTGGACAGCGCGTCGCCTTGATCGGGATCGTCATCGCGCACGCCGGACATTCCTTTGAGACTGGCTCTTTCTCTGTCGGTCGGTTCATCTTGTTGATTCCGCGCACAAGTAGAAAAACCGCAAAGGCGACGATTGCGAAATTAATTACCAGAGTGATGAAATTGCCGTAGTTCCATGTGACAGCGCCCATTTTCACTGCGTCTGCCGGCGTGTTAAATGCAGTCGCGCCATCTTTCGCGGCTCTGAGAACAACAAACTTGTTTGAGAAATCGAGGCCGCCTGTCAGCAGGCTGATCGGCGGCATAATGATGTCTTTGACTAACGAGCTAACAATCGAACCGAACGCCGCACCGATGATCACGCCCACCGCGAGATCGACGGCATTACCTTTGATCGCAAATTCTTTGAATTCCTTCCAAACCCTGTTCATCTGACGATGTTAACGAACGTTTATCCCAATTCTGGAATTATTTTGTCACAAAGTTAACGACTTTGTTTTGGACGACGAGAACCTTAATGTAACCATCTGTTATCCGCTGTTTCACTTTGGGTAATTTTTCGGCTGCGTTTATGATTTCCTCCTTCGTAGCTGCAACGGAAATGTTCAGCACCCCTTGAAATTTTCCGTTCACCTGGACGGGAATTTCGATTTCATCTTCAGCTAGCAGCGCTTCATCGTAAACCGGCCATTTCTGTTCCGTGATATCGCCAAGAACGGCTTTGAAGCCCATGTTCAGTTTCTCCCAAAGCTCGGACGTCAGATGTGGAGCAAATGGGTTGAGGAGCGTCAAAAATGTTCGCACCGCGGAGACTGGAATCGTTTCCACGTTTGTAAATGCGTTCACGAAAATCATCATCTGCGAAACCGCGGTGTTGAAAGAGAGGGATTCGATGTCTTCGGTCACTTTCTTGATCGTGGCGTGCGTAACCTTCTGCTGCGCTTTGTTTGGCTCTATATTTTTGAGCTTGGCGGATAATTCCCACTCGCCCGCCTGGTTTTCGCTCATCAACAAGCGCCAGACGCGGGCGAGAAAACGGGCCACGCCTTCGACGCCACGCATGCTCCATGGTTTCATTTGCTCGAGCGGGCCCATAAACATTTCGTAGCAGCGAAATGCGTCCGCGCCGTACTGGTCGATTACGTCATCCGGATTGACGATGTTACCGCGCGACTTCGACATCTTCTGGTTGTCTTCGCCAAGAACAATTCCCTGATTCACCAGGCGCTGGAACGGCTCCGGCTTCGACAAATAGCCACGATCGAAGAGCAGCTTGTGCCAGAAGCGCGCGTAAAGCAGATGCAATACCGCGTGTTCGGTTCCGCCGACGTAAAGATCGACACCGCCGGGCTTCTCGCCATTCATCCAGTAACGTTCCGCTTCCTTACCGACGAAACGTTCGTCATTCTGAGGATCGCAAAACCTTAAGTAATACCAGCATGAGCCCGCCCACTGCGGCATCGTGTTCGTTTCGCGCACTGCCTTCCCCGAGTAACGCACCCATTCTTTCGCCTTCGCCAGCGGCGGCTCGCCCGTGCCCGTCGGTTTGTAATCATCAAGCGGTGGCGGAACAACCGGCAGCTCGCGTTCGTCGAGAGCGCGATACTTGTCATTCTCCCAAACGATGGGGAGAGGTTCGCCCCAATAACGCTGACGCGAAAAAAGCCAGTCGCGCAGTTTGTAGATGATCGCGCTTTTCCCGTGATTATGTTCCTCCAGCCATGCGATGATCTTCTTTTTCGCTAGTTGGGTAGGCAGGCCGTTTATAACCGGCGAGTTAATTGCAACGCCGTCGCCAATAAACCCGATCGATTCCTCGGATGTTTTGCCCTCGGCTTGAACAACCGGTAAGATGGACAACTTGAACTTGCGGGCGAATTCCAAATCTCGCTCGTCATGGGCGGGTACGCCCATGATTGCGCCAGTTCCGTAACCGAGCAGAACGTAATCCGCGATCCAGATTGGAATCTTCTCATTGTTCACAGGATTGGCCGCATAAGCCCCGGTGAACACCCCGGTCTTCTCCTTCGCAAGCTCAGTCCGTTCCAAGTCGCTTTTGCGCGCGGCGCGCTCGCGATACTCTCGAACCGCCGGCCACTGCTCTTCGGTAACAAATCGCTCGATAAGCGCATGCTCGGGCGCGAGCACCATATAAGTCGCGCCGTAAAGTGTGTCCGGCCGAGTAGTGAAGACGCGGATTTTTTGTTCCTTGTCGAGGCTGAATTCGACTTCCGCGCCTTCGCTCCGACCAATCCAGTTTCGCTGAAGCAGTTTGATTCCTTCCGGCCAATCGAGATCATCGAGTTCCTTGATCAGCCGCTCAGCATAAGCAGTGATGCGTAGCATCCATTGACGCATCGGTCGTCGGCCGACTGGAAAACCGCCGATTTCGCTCTTTCCGTCGACCACCTCTTCGTTGGCCAGGACAGTACCGAGTTCCGGACACCAATTCACCGGCACATCGGCAACATAGGCGAGTCGAACGCTGTCCGGATTTTCTCCACGATAGGTCGAGATTGGCTCGGCCTTGTTCGTCTCCAGGTTAAACCACGAATTGTATATCTGAAGAAATATCCACTGCGTCCATTTGAAATACCGCGGCTCGGTCGTGTTGATCTCTCGCTGCCAATCGTAAGAAAAACCGATGCGTTTCAGCTGCAATTTGAATTTGGCCACGTTCTCGCGGGTGGTCACGGCAGGATGCTGGCCGCTTTTGATCGCGTATTGCTCGGCCGGCAAACCGAACGCGTCCCAGCCCATCGGATGCAAGACATTGAATCCGCGCATTCTCTTGTAGCGCGCGACGATATCCGTGGCGGTGTAGCCTTCGGGATGTCCGACGTGCAAGCCTGCCCCGCTCGGATAGGGAAACATATCGAGGATGTAAAATTTCGCCTTGGCCGGATCGAAGTTTTTCTCGCCCGGATTTAGAGCATGAAAATTCTGCCGCTCCTCCCAGATTGCCTGCCATTTTGGCTCGATCTGATCAAATGGATATGGTTTTCGGCGTTCGCTCATGAAATTTTAGACAGAATGAACAGGAATGGTCAGGATCGTTAATCGTTGGAATACAACCGCCCAAAAGTAACGCAGTTGATCATGTAAATCCTGTCAAACATGCAGCAATTAATTGTCGCCACGCGCAACCGAAATAAGACACGCGAGATTCAACAGATTCTTGGGCCGAAGTTCGAGTTGCGCGATCTGACGGCGTATCCTGAGATCTCTGAAATAGTGGAAAACGGAAAGTCCTTCGAAGAGAATGCAAAGCTTAAGGCGATTGCGGTCTCGAAGGAATTGTCCGGCTTGGTAATTGCAGATGATTCGGGGTTGGAGGTTGCGGCTCTCAACGGCGCGCCTGGAATTTATTCGGCGCGTTATGCCGGTGACAAAGCAACGGATAAAGAAAATATCGACAGGTTACTGGGGGAGCTTGGGCGAATCGGTCCGCAACGCGATCAGCGTCGGGCGCGATTTCGTTGCGTCCTAACGCTCGCGCGTAATGGTCAGATGCTGGACATGTTTGAAGGAGTCGTCGAGGGAACAATTGCCGATCAACCGCGTGGATCGCGCGGATTCGGTTACGATCCAATTTTTGTTCCAAAGGGATTTGGGCACACTTTTGCTGAGTTGCCTGCCGAATTGAAGAATAGAATCAGCCATCGGGCACAAGCGATTCGCGCCTTCGCCGCGAAACTTACGGCTATTAAGCCGAGCGATTAAGGCTTCGGTGGTGGTGGTGGTGGTGGCGGAGCGCCGGCAGGCGGAGCCTGAGCGCCGGGGCCAGCAGCTGCCCTGATCTGATACCCAACTTTTGTGATTCCGACCGAGCGAACCTTGTCGAGGACTCCGATGACATCGCCGTACATGGCCATCGGGGCTGCGCTGATCGAGACTTTAATGTCCGGATTCGACCGGTGGAGTTCATAAACGCGCGGGAGGACTTGGTCATCTGCTACGTACTGGTTATCGAAGAATACAGCGTTTCCTTCCAGCACTTTTATGGAGACAAAATCCTTTACCCCGCTTGGCGGAGGGCCCACCGCAGCCGGCAAATTGACGCGAATACCTTTCATGTGGGTTTGGCTCAAGCTCACCATCATAAAACTGGCAAGGAGAAAGAACATGATATCGATCAATGGAATGATCTCGATCCGCGCTCGTTTATGCGGAACTGGCGAAGATACTCTCATAGTTCAGGTCGGTAGAATTTAATACGAGGCGCCCGTCATCGTGAATGTAATGGGAATTTTCACTTCGGAAACGGTCCCAGGCCTAAATCGCCACTGCCGGAACGCAGTGAGGGCGGAGTTATCCAGTATCGGGCTACCCGTACTTTGTGTCATGGAACCTCCGGTCACGTTGCCGCTCGCTGCATCAACCTGCACGACGCAAACCCCACTCCCGGTGATCTTACGAGAACGCGCCTCGTACGGATACTGGGGACGCGGCGCGTTTACGGCGAGGGCTTTCGCTCGGGACATCGTCATCGCTTGGGCTTTGATTGGCGTGAACTTTTGTCGCGCCTCTGGTGGTGGCCGTGGTGGTGGTGTTCTTTCTTCGACAAACTCCGGTTTAATCTCCGGCGGCGGCGGAGGCTCGGGGAGCGGAATATCTTCTGGCGGCGGAGTAGCCTCAGGTGGCGCCAACGTCGCCTCGACGACTTGGGGCGGTTGCGGAGGAAGCTCTACCGCAACAGCCTCGCGCTTTTGAGCCAGCGCAACGGCTGTGAGGTGAATTGCCACTGCACCACCCAGAGCTGTCCACAAATGCCAACGCGGGGCTGGCTGGTAAAGTAACGGTTTTACTTTTACTGGCGTCGCGGCCATATAAAAAAATTACCCCCGGGGCCCTGGCACCCCCTTAAGCGCCTCGCTCTTAATTTCAAAGGAGATTTTGTAGTACCCGGCTGAGCGGAGGTAATCAAGCAAATGGGCAACGTTTAGGTGAGCCGTGTCGCGGTCCCCACGCACAAACACTTTCGCTTCGGGTGACGATTGATGCACCTTCGTCAAGCGCGCCTGCAACTCCTGTTCGCTGACTTCGTCCTTGTCGAAGAAGTAATGGCCGTCTTTATCGACCGACACGCTGACGTACTCGCGCTTTGATTGAGTTTCGCCGGAGCTGGCTGTGGGCAGATTTACTTTAATCCCCTTCATGTGCACCTGGCTCAAGCTCACCATCATGAAGCTGGCCAGCAGAAAGAACATGATGTCGATCAACGGGATGATCTCGATCCGCCCTTTCTTGTGCGGAATTGGCGACTTTACTAACATTGGATGCCTTTAGATCGACGAACCCTTTCCGGTAGCTTGATGTGTCCCAGCGATCTCCATCTCGCGCGCCGCGCCTTGTGCTCCCAGCATCACTTCCAAGTTCGTGGCCGCCGTCTGCAGTTCGAACTCCAAGTTAGACACTCTGGAGGTGAAAAAGTTAAACGGCACGAGCGCGAAGATGGCGATACCGAGACCACACGCGGTGGCAATCAGCGCTTCTGCAATACCGCCGGTGACTGCTTGCACCGCCAGCTCCTCGTTGCCAAGGAAGCTAAATGAACGAATCAAGCCCGTGATCGTGCCCAAGAGACCGAGCAAGGGAGCCAGCGTGACCAGCGTATCCATGACCACGAGAAACCGGCCGGCGCGTTTGATCTCAATGCCAGCAGCGACCTGCAATGCACCTTGCAGCGAAGCATGTTGGTGATTGAGACCATTCCACATCATGCGCAAAACCGGATCGCGCGATCCGCGGGAAAGCCTGGAGGCTTCGCCAATATCGCCGTTTTCGATTGCGGTAAACACTTTCTCGATACGCTTTGGATCGCGCCGAAACCAGCGACCGCCCCACCAAAAGATTCGCTCGATCACCACCGTCAGCCCGACAATCGACACGATCAAGATCGGCCACATAATGGGGCCACCCTTGCGAAACTTGTCGATCAACCAATTGCTGCCGAGCACGCCGCCGCTGGTTTTCTCTTCGGCAGTCGGCGAAGGGCTGGTGGCCGGTGCAGGGCTTAGCGTAGCGCCTGGGGCGGCTGGTGAAGCGGCCGCACCCTGAGGTGCCGGCGCGGCAGGTCCGCCTGGGGGCGCACTTGAGGCCGGCAGCTGTGCCGGTGCGGCGGGATTCGCCACAGCCCCCGGACTCCCAGCTGGAGCAGGAGCCCCGGGCGCAGGTCCAGCCGGAGATGTTTGTGGCGGTGCTGGAGGCGGGGGATTTTGCGCGAGCGAAGTCAATGCAAGCGCGAATGAACATAGGCAGGCACTAATTAATGTTTTCATAATTGAAGCAGGGTTTTGGTGGCCGGCTCGATTGCGGCACGAGTTTTTGATTATCGCAAACGGTTTAATTGCGAGTCGAGCAAAACTTTTCACCTTTTTTAGCGGACACTTCGCTTTTACGAAAGTCGCATTTCTGATTCGCATTATCTGCACCGGCGGGATGTAAGGCAAGTCCGCCAAATTTGCGGAGTCGACAAATTCAGGCGATTTCCGCACCGAACTAGTCGCACCTTGCGTCCGTAACGCGGTTTCGCAGCGGCGGCCAATCGCCGATCTTCGCTTCCAATTCATCGCCTGCGCGAATGGCCCCTACACCGGAAGGTGTTCCAGTTAGAATGACGTCGCCTGGCATCAGAGTCATCGCCCGACTGGCGAAGGAGACGATTTCTGCGACCGAACAGATCATCTGACTTGTGCGCGCTTGCTGTCGCACCTCCCCATTTTGCCGGAGCTCGATCGGCAGATCACTAATATCGACATCGGAATGCACGAACGGCCCAACGGGTGTGTAAGTATCGAAAGATTTACAGCGACCGAATTGCTTTTCGCTCTTTTGCAAATCACGGTCGCTCATGTCGAGCCCGACCGTGTAGCCGAAAACATGATCGAGCGCCCGTTTCATGGGCAGATCTTTCGCCAACGCACCGATCACGATCGCCAACTCGACTTCAAAATCGGTTTGATGCTCGGGAAACGCGATCTCGATTGTGCCGTTATGCGGTAGGAGCGAGCTCGGCGCTTTGAACCAGATCAATGGGGTGCCCAACGGCGTCCTCTTCATTTCCGCGATGTGATCTGCGTAATTCAATCCGACGGCGATTAATTTTGATGGCGCAACCGGAAGATCGACATCTACATCCGCGAGTTTTCGCACTTCGCCCGTCGGTGTGACGTCGATCCAGTGCGGATGCGCCAATGCGTACACCTCGTCGCCACGTAATTCGCCGTAAAAAAATTCATCGCCCGATACAAATCCACCGAATGTGCGCATCTAAAGAAGCTAGGGAGGGTTCATCTGAACCGTCCGCGGTCGTGTGAATGGAGCTAAAAGGCGATTGGGGTCAATCGCCGCTACCTCGCGGCACCACCGCGACAAAGTCACGCACGATCTTTTGTTCCGGAATCGAAAACGCTGCACTGTCTCGCGCGAACCAAAACGCACTCGATGAGCCGCCGTCGAAATTGAGCGCACGGGAAATTTTGACGCGGTCTGCGATCTGGGTGGTCCCGAGAATTTTTGCAAGTTCGGTCAGCGTAATCTCGGAGCAAACTCCAAGCGCCACACGATCTGAACCTCCGATCGCGGCAAAGGTTCTCCGCGCAGATCGCGTCGCCTCGAGGCCGCGAACGGATCGGCCAAGATCGACAAGGAATGGCCCGCACTGAACCGCAGCACTGACTTTTCGTTGTTGTGAAAATTCGCGGATTCGTGCGATCTGCACTCCGCGCGCGGACGCACTCAGCACACCGGTAATCAATCGTGCGCGTTGCAATGGCGCAACCACTTTACCATCCGTGATCAATAAGCCGATAGGCGCGAAGTCCGGACTGAAATATCCGCCGTTAATTCCGGCCAGACATTTCCTGCGAGTCATCACTTCGGCGAGATCGCTGGCGCCGTCCTCATTTTGAATCACGCGCAACGTGCACGATTTCGCGGAGAAAATAGCAAGATCGACAACGGCACGGTCATTTATACCGGCGTTCTCCAAGATAACATGCTGATGCACAATGCCGGCGCCTCCCGCCTCTGAATCAGCCGAGAGAATTGTCCAATTCCCGTGCGCCGTCGTCGCAACGGCGAGGAAAAGGACGGCGACCCTAAGCTTCGGCACCGTGTTTGTTCAGCAAAGCTTGAAACCGAGGATCGTTTCGCAACGGGTCCCAAATCGGATTTATTTTCAGACCCTGCACGGTGACACCGCTCGGTCGGCTCAACAGTCCATCCAGAATTTCGATCGCGCGACCGTTGTCGCCGAGAATTGCGTGGACTTCGGCCACCCCGCTCGTAATTTCCGGGCCGCCAAAAGCATCCTTGCTTTCCGGAAGCAATTCGGTGGCGCGCTGCGCTTCAGCCAGCGCGGCATCTTTTTCTTCGAGATAAGCGAATACTTTTGCGAGCAAAATATGCATGTCCGGCGAATCAGGACTCTGTTTTAATTGTGCGTCGAGGAGCTCTTTCGTTTTCAGGAACGCGGTTCGCGCGCCCGCTTCGTCCTGAAGCGCTTTTCGCGCAAAGCCGATGAGATAATATTTGCCACCCAGGCCTTTCGAAAAACTTGCAAGCATGTCGTCCGGCAGGCTTTCCGCTTCCTGCAATCCTTCTTTGTACTTACGTTGCAAGATAAAGACGTCCGCGCGCTGACTGGTGATCTTCGCTTTCTGCTCGTTGGTCATGGGGATCGATTTCACAGCCTCAAATGCGTTCTCGGCGACGCTGAAATCACCTTTCCCATAGATGACCAGCTTGGACTTGACCTCCAAAGGTTCTAACGCATTGGGGTCAATGGCTAGCGCGCGGTCGATGGTTTTGTTGGCCGCGTCGTAATTTCGCAGCATCGCGTAATTGAAAGTGAGGTTTTGCAGCGGCCAGATCTCCTTCGGATTTAAACCAACAGCTTTCTCGAGATTGGCGGTCGATTCGGCCCATTTTCCCTGCCGGCGCTGGATTGCGCCGATGGCGAGGTAGGCGTCCGATTCGTTAGGCAATCCACGCTGGGCGATTTCGAATTCTCTCAGAGCCGCGTCATAGTTGTTATCGCCATAATAATATGAGTATCCCACGGCCAGATGCGCTTCCGGGAGGTCAGACTGCAGTCGCAGAGCGCGTTCAGCAAGAGCACGCGCTCTTTCGCGGCGCTCCGACGTGCGGTCGAAATTGTGCACGATCCAACTTTGCAACAGGGAGGACCGCGCCAGGGCAACCGCAAAATTCGGGTCAAGTTGAACGGCGCGATCGTAAAGCTGCTCACTTTGTTTCAGTTTGTCGAAATCCTCAAAGGCGCACCCGAGATTATTTGCCTGGACAAAGGCGAGATAAGCTTCGCCATTTTCGGTAGGCTTGCGTTCCATTTGCGCTTTTTCAGCAGGTGACAATTTCGCCTGCAGTTCGCCACTGATTTTTTTTGCGAGATCGGTTTGGATCGCGAATACATCGGTCAGGTCGCGATCATAATCCTCCGCCCAAATGTGCTCGTCGTTCTCGGCGTTAATCAATTGCACGTTCACGCGCACACGATTGCCAATGCGGCGAACGCTGCCTTCGAGAATAGTAGCCACACCCAGCGCCTTCCCGATTTCACGAAGGTTGGATGCTTTCCCCCGATATGGCATAACCGAGGTACGGGAAATCACTTTGAGATCGCCAATCTTCGACAGATTGGTGAGCACGTCATCCTGGATGCCGTCGGCGAAATAGGCGTTCTCTTTTTCATCGCTCAGATTTTCGAATGGCAGGACCGCGATCGACTTGTCGATTTTGCGCGCGGAAGCGCGGGGCAGGAGAAAGAATCCTGCGACCGCCGAAACAATCACGCCTGTTGCGACAAGCATCATCACGTTGCGCCGACGGTGTGTTCCTGGCAGAGCCGTTGGCGTCGTCTTTATACCTTGTGCCGTGACATCGAAAGCCCATGCGAGCGTCAGCGCGATCGGAAACCCGATCAGCAACAGCACGATCACAAAACGCAGCGCCCAGTTTGGCAATTCCCAAGCTGGAAAGGCGGCAGAGGCTAGTTGAATAATGCCGCCGGCAGCGATGACATAGGCCGCTGCGACGCGGTAAACCTTGCGCCGCTTCACCTCTTCGAAGAAGCCGTTCATAACAAGAGATTCGGGGTTTTCTCGATTATAGTTCAACGGCGAAGGT
>QHOQ01000068.1:0-2281 GCA_003219355.1 Verrucomicrobiota bacterium | reverse complement strand
GCGGACTCTGCTTCTCGCGCGCGACGACGCTCACTTCGATTTCCCGGAAGCCGGCTTTTTCCAACAATTGATGCAACTCGACCTCGCTAAATCCGAGCCAGCGGTCGGCATACAAGTCGCGCGCTCGTTCGAACCGATGGCTCAAAAGATCGAGAATCACCAACCGGCCGCCGCGCTTCAAAATCCGGTGCGCGGCCGCGATCGCCCGCTGCGGATGAATGGCGTGATGTAACGCCTGGCTCAGAATAGCAAGATCGACATTGTTTTTCGCGATTGGCGGATCTTCGATATCGCCGAGCCGGTATTGGAGGTTCTTGAAGCCATGCTTTTTTGCGAGTTTGGATCCGAATTCGACCATTTTCGGCGAACTATCAATTGCGATAACTTTGCGCGCGTTTTTGGCTAGCAACTGCGAAAGCGTCCCTTCGCCGGCTCCAAGGTCCGCAACGGTGAGCCGTGGGAGCAGCGTTATGAGAGCGTGGGCCAAAGCCTGCCACGATCGCCCTGGGCAATACCTCCGGCCAAATTTTCCCGCGAGCTCGTCGAAGTATTCTCGCGCCTTATCCTGGCGTTTGCGTAGAACAAGCTTCAGACTCGTGCGATC
This sequence comes from Verrucomicrobiota bacterium, assembly GCA_003219355.1. Lineage (GTDB taxonomy): Bacteria > Verrucomicrobiota > Verrucomicrobiia > Chthoniobacterales > UBA10450 > Udaeobacter. Next base: position 1,677 of record QHOQ01000068.1, on the reverse strand, counting down.
GCGCGATGTTTCCGGCAGCTCGCGCGCAAGCGTCCGGCTCAACTCCGCGACACGCGCCCGCCCGGAACCCTCTCCATTTTCGCTGGCGCCATAGTAAACATTTTTTCCGGCCCGCCGATCTTCGACCACACCGGCTCGCTTGAGCTGCGCGAGGTGACTTGAAATGCGCGATTGCCCCATGCCCAGAATTTGTTGCAGCTCCGCTACCGAAAGCTCTTCCTGCTCGAGAAGAAGAAGCAGCCGCAAACGGGTAGGGTCCGCGAGCAGTCGCAGGAAATTAATCGTTGACGCCATCGTACCGTCCAACGATATATCGACGTATCATGATTGGTCAATATGTTGACTGCCTAACTTTTCCGAGTTCAGGTTTCAGGATTCAGATTTAAGCTCGGTTCAGATTTCGATTTTCCCATGTCGCATCGTTACATTTTTTCCTCCGAATCGGTCACTGAAGGTCACCCTGACAAAGTTTGCGATACCATCAGCGATTACATTCTTGACGCCTGTCTCGACCCGGACCCGCTGAGCCGAGTCGCTTGCGAGACGCTCGCCAAAGGCAATCTCGTTGTTCTCGCCGGGGAGATTACGAGTAATGCGAAGTTTGATTTCGAAGAGCGGGTTCGGGACGCAATTCGCAGCATTGGATATGTAAACGGCGATTGCATTTTTCACGCCGATACCTGCCGGGTGATTTGCGAAATGACCGAGCAATCGCGCGATATCAAGCAAGGTGTGGATCAAGCGGCGGCCGAAGGCAAAGGCACTGCCGAGCAAGGGGCCGGGGATCAAGGCTTGATGTTTGGTTTTGCCTGCAACGAAACCCCCGAGCTCATGCCGGCACCGATTTCGTTCGCACATAAACTCGGGCGCGAGCTCACACGATTGCGCAAGTCCAGTGAAATCCCATGGCTGCGTCCGGATGCCAAGACACAAGTCTCGATTGAATACGACGGCTATAAACCGGTTCGCGCCACCACCGTGGTTGTCTCGTCTCAGCATGCCGCCGATGTAAAACAAAAAGAAGTGCGCGAAACTTTGATCGAACTCCTGATCAAAAAAGTCATGCCGCCGGAATGGCTGGACGAAAAGACGACTTATCTAATTAATCCCACCGGGCGGTTTGTAATCGGAGGACCCGAAGGCGACGCCGGAATCACCGGACGGAAGATTATCTGTGATACCTACGGCGGTATGGGCAGACATGGCGGCGGCGCATTTTCGGGCAAAGATCCCAGCAAAGTCGATCGCAGCGCTGCTTATATGGGACGCTGGATCGCGAAAAATGTGGTTGCTTCTGGATTGGCGGACCGTTGCGAAGTCCAATTCGCCTATGCGATTGGCCATCCAGAACCGGTAAGCGTTAGCGTCGATACCTTCTGTACTGGCAAAGTGGATGAGCAAAAATTGGAGCGCGCGATCTGGGAAGTATTCAACTTCAAACCCGCTGACATTATCAAACAGCTCAATTTGCTTCGACCGATTTATCGCAAGACAACTAACTACGGTCATTTCGGTCGCATCGATGATCTGGATGCGCTCACCTGGGAGCAAACCGATAAAGCACAAGAGCTAAAGAAAGTGGCAAGCTAGTTTCTGGGGGAAACATTCAGGTTCAGTCAAAATGAAAACATCGACAATTGCTCCGACGAAAAGCGATTACAAGATTCGCGATATCAA